>JAGQPR010000029.1 GCA_020426625.1 Planctomycetales bacterium | reverse complement strand
TGCCGATAGCACGTGTTTCCGCACTCAGTCGGCTTGTTCTCCGGCGCTGGCGCAGGCGGGTGTTCTTGGGCGCTGGCGCAGGTGGGACAAGCAGGGATGTTGCGAACTCAGAGACGCAATTTGTGATGATCAAACCACTCATCTGCCTGGCGCTCTGTAGAACCGCTTGTTAGGACTATTGAAGCGGTGCTTTGCATTTAGCTGTACTGAACATTATTCCACGAGTATACTTGTGTCACCTGCCTCGTGTAACTTTCTCGGAGTCTGCTTCGATCATGAATCGCCCGCTCACCGGCCAGCAGCAAGCGGTCTACGATTTCATTCGCGACAAAATTGTCGTACGCGGATATGGCCCCACGGTGCGTGAAATTGGCGAGCACATGAATATAAAATCGCCGAATGGTGTGATGAGTCATTTGCGGGCGCTGGAACGCAAGGGAGTGATAACGCGAACTGCCAATCGGAGCCGCTCGATCGAATTGACTGAGCCGCTAGCGCGTGTGGATGCTAGCTTGCCGATCAGTGGAACTATCGTTAACGGGTGGTGCTATACGGCTGCTACTGCTGGCCAAGCTGCGATCGACCTTGCAAGAATCAACTCGAGCGAGCGCAGTGCGCTGCGTGTAATGGATGATGCCCTTTCGGCTGCGGCAATCCAAGTGGGGGATTTACTGGTGATTCAGGCACAGTCCTTTGCCAGCCCTGGCCAGTTGGCGTTGGTTCAGGTTGGCGAGATGATCTGCCTGCGGCATTGGCATCCCGAGCCAGGTGGCAGGATTCGACTGAGTCTGGGGAATCGCTTTGAGAAGGAGAGTACGCTGGAATCAGTGCAGGTACTTGGAGTCGCGGTGGGATTGATTCGCAGTTTTGGCGAACGCTTATTCGCGCGGTATCCGTGACGGGATTTCCGGGGGATGCGGGAACCCCCCGGTGGGTTTCGGCTGAGGCGTGCTGGTTTGGGTGCAATTGGATGTTGTGGGGTGATGGAGAGTTGCAACGATTTGTGTTCTAATGCCTACAACTTTCTCTTGAATGCCACGTTCTCTTGAATGCCAACCGTGCGGGCCATTGATTCTTAGCGGAAGGCGATTTCATCGTTGACGTTTCCCCATTGAGTTCGCGCTAGGCCTTCCCATGAAGATTCATGATTCGATCCAAAGGCATAGGAGGCGAGAATTAGTCACGGAACGATTGGACTCCAGATATTTGTTTTCGGTGGATGTCTGCTTGTCACTACCCTTCCCACAGTCATCCATTCCGTCGACTGTCGAGGAAGCTGGGGCTGTCATGACATCCGAACGTGGCGACGTAGCAGCGCTGGATGAAAGTGTAGGGAATCTGGGATCTCAGGTTTTCCGGTCATCACCTCCGCTAATCAAACTCAGCAACTCTTCTGAGTCAGGTATGTCGGCGAGCGGATTGCCAAACTTCGCCGCGTTGGCTGCCGCTGGTGATTCGCCAAGGGTGCCAATGATCGGCAACCGGTTGGAATTGATTGTTCCGATGTATCAATATCCGTTGTCTGCACCTGGGACACTGAACACTTGGTGGCAGCAAGCGCTGGATGGAGCAACCGCAGACACACCACTAACTGTGATTGCCAATCCCGCCAACGGTCCAATCGATGCATCACATACTAACTATGGCGATTGGTTATTCGCGCTGACTGCGCTTCGGCAGAATCCCAACATCAGGATATTGGGCTACGTAAAAACCAGTGTGGCGCCGGACTCAGCGGTCGTGCGGCAGGCCAATGATATTTTGTCAGACGTTAGCCTGTATGGGTTCGACTACAAGCATCCTGACACGGGAGCGTCGCTGATCGACGGCATCTTCCTGGACGAAATGAGTAATGACTTGGCGTATGTTGACACGTATAAGACCGTCGCAACTGGGATTCGAGCCAATGGTCTACTGGCTGGGCAGTTCATTGCTGCCAACCCGGGTACTAGTGTGCCTGTTGAGTACGTCCAGCAAGATACGGCGGACTTGTTCATTATTCGCGAGGGCCCACCGTCGTCTCTGTTCACCAACGTCTTGCCGGACTATGTCACCGATCCAAGCTACCAAAGCAAGGGATTTGGGGCGGTGATCCATAGTGCGACGCAGGCGATGGACCTTGCTCCGGTATTGCGAGAAGTTAAGTTTCAGCAGCTGGACTATGTCTTCGTGACTGATGACAGTGGAGACAATCCCTACGATCAGCCGCCAAGCTACTTTGCCGAATTGTTTGGTGAAATTCATTCGCCATTTATCTTGTCTGCAATTCACGTGATTCCAGAAATGGCCGCTGCCGGAACTCTTGTGGGAGAGGTCGTTGCTGGAGATCCAGACCCCGGACAAACGCTCTCATTTCGTATCGTTAGTGGTAATGAAGCGGGGGCTTTCGGAATCAACGCGGCTAGTGGTGAAATTACCGTCGTCAATCCAGCTGCCGTGGATATTTCGGTGAACCGAATGTTTTCTCTGCTGATTGCCGTTGCTGACAATGGACAACCGGTGCGCGAGGATTTTGGAAACGTGGCGATTGCGGTTATCGAACGCCCGGAGGTCATCGGCGTCCAGTTGAATGACGGTTCTGCCAGCCGATCCCAGCTGACGTCTCTGGCAGTTGAATTTGACAGTGTTGTTAATTCTGCGTTGTTGGCAGATGCGTTCGAATTGACAAATGTCGACACAGGCGTCATGGTGAACCAGTTGGCTGTCCGTTCGGAGGAGATAGCGGGTCGAACGCGAGTGGAATTGACGTTTGCGGGCGCTTCGACGATCGAGCGAATGGGTGAAAACTCACAAGGCAATTCGTTGGCTGATGGAAACTACCGCTTGCGAGTTATTGCCGCGCGAATTTCTAATTTGGACGGCAGCGCCACCATGTTGCAAGATTTTGTTTTCGGTGGACAACAGGCTGCTGATGTTGTCAACGATGGATTCTTCCGTTTGTTAGGAGATACCAACGGAGATGGCTTGCTCAACGATGAGGATATAGCAGCTATCGTACCGACCTTGTTCAATCCAGCTGGCTATCGCTCCGATTTGGATACGAACGGCGATGGCGTGATCAATGGTGTTGATTTAAACGGTTTGATACCTACGATTCACGGCGAGGGTCGCCGGTAGTCGGCAAGAGCGTGTCATACTCGCTAAATCTAATCTGCACAGATTCCTCGAGTTTGCGTTCAAGCAATAAATCAGTGTTCTTGGCGAGTGCTTTCTCGCGCGACAACCGCAGGGTCTCGGTCAAAGCCTCACTTTTCTCAATGGATAAAAGTCGATTTCGATGCGAAATAGTAAAAACCATTCTTCAAATAATCGCTTATCTCCGGAACAGACTCGAAAGTGGCGGCGAAAACTATTTGCGGAATGTTTGGAAGACCGGAGGTTGCTGACGGCAGACACCCACGGTCCTGCAGGGGTGGACGTGCCGCTGGGAGTCTTTACGGAAAAGGAAATTGCGGCTTTAGAGGCGGTTCCGTTTGACTCCAGTCTCAGTTCAAAAACGGTGCCAGCGCTTGGTGATGGTGGGCACGCCAGCGATGTGTTGACCTTTGTGCTTGATTTTAAGGCGACAGGGCAGGGGGATACGACGGACATTTTCGGCAACGTGGTATCGAGCTTTGACGTTGCTTCCTATGGCTTCTCCGCCGCCCAGTTTGATGCGGTTGCCAACGCAATCTTGGCCAATATCGATGCCGATTACTTTGACGAGTTAGTGGGTACCGTGGCCGGTCCCGCCAATCAAGATCTGGTGATCGATTTTGTGATTGGGGACATTGGCACAGCGCCAGCAGGCGTCACGGAATACTATTTTGTCCAAATCGGAACGGGAATATCCGGCCCGCATTCGGGAGGAACACTAGGTGTTGCTGGCGGTAGCGTGGTGCGCAGCAGTGGTGGAACAGGACCAAACGGCGGCATCGCCGTGGGAGACGTCGTGTCCAGTGTGTTCACTGATGCCATCGTTGGATTGGGTGGCTTGAGTCCTGCCAACGCATTGACTTCAGGCAATCTCGCGTTCACAGCCAACGCGATTTCCGGCACGACGGCCCACGAAATTGGCCATACCGTTTCCTTGTCTCACATTGACAAAGCGGGTTCGTTGCAACCGACCGCCGGAGTGCCGCCACTGATGGGAACAGGCGCCATCGATTTGCCAAACCAGGATCGAATCGGCAATCGCGAGTTTTCGCTGTCCGGCTTTGACAGCCAGAATGGCAACGCGGCCCGACAACATATTCAGCAACTGGCGGATGCACTTGGCTTGCATAACGCAGCGGCGGTTGCGGTTGTTGAATCGAGCGGAGGTACAAATGTTTCCGAAGATGGCGCGACTGACACGTACACAATTGCCCTGTCGCTTGCCCCGGCTGGTCCGGTCGACATTTCCGTTTCTGCGGACAGCGAGCTAGAGATCAGCAAGAATGGCGTCGACTTTTTTTCGACAATTGCATTGCAATTCACATCGACCGCATCCCAGACGGTGACGGTGCGTGCCGTTGATGACAGTGACAGCGAGGGGCTGCATTTCGGTACACTGGTTCACGCGGTAACAGCTACTAGTGATGCAGCGACTTATCCGTTGTCGACAGCGATTCCGAGCGTGGTAGCAACGATTGCGGACAACGAAGCATCGGCCCTAGCTTTTTTCCCAGTGGCGCCAGCTGGTTCCTTAGTGTTCTCCTCTGCGGTGGATTCTGCGATTGCTACTGGCGGGGTTAACGAGGTATTCGAAACACAGTTGGACGCTGGGCAAACGGTATCGATTCAATTGACTACGGATGCGCTTCAAGGCGTTATCGAACTGAGGGATCCTTTCGGCTCGATAGTCAGCTCCGCAACTGCTGTTGCGGCGGGCGAGAGTCTGTTGATCCAGACAGCGTCGGCCGTTACTGCAGGCAACTATGAGATCACAATTAGCGGCGTAGGCTCCTCGACGGGCGATTATTCGCTTGAAGTGCTGTTGAATGCTGCCATCGAACAAGAAGGCGTACTGCCTACTTCGAACAATTCGTTAGCCCAGGCGCAGAGTCTCGATTCCAGTGTGCTTTCCTTCGGTGGCGGCATTGCCGAACGAGGCGCGGTGGTGGGAGGCGCTGGCTCGACCAATCTGTTCTTCGAGAGCTTTCCGACTACCACCTTCGATTCGTCGAAGTGGGCGGTGACATCGACAGCGACGATCGATTCTATTGGAATCGGCGAACCCTCTCCGACTTTGTCTGCCAGGCTGAATGGCAATCCGAGTGGCGGGGAAACCCTACAGAGTGTGTCGATGGATTTCTCTGGACTTTCTGCAGCCGAGTTTCGGTATTTTTTTGAACGGACCGGCGGGGGCGACTCGACTGAAAGTGGCGAAGACCTGGTATTGCAGTATTTCAATTCGTCTGGCAGCTGGATAGAACTCGACCGGCAATTGGGTAGCGGTGCAGACATGGTGTCCTACCAAGAGCGAGTCATCGCATTACCGAGCGACGCTCTGCACGCAAATTTTCAGTTTCGTTTCACCAATACGGCGACGGTTGGCGCCTTCGACGATTGGTTTATCGATGATATCTCCATCGCGCAATTTGACGACGACTGGTACAGTTTCATCGTGGACGAGGGTGTGCACTTTTCCTTGGCATATGCCGGATTCGCCGCTTCAACTCCCGGTATGTTGGAATTGTACGACAGTGCGCAAACGTTGCTGGCATCGGGATTGATTGCAGACAATATCAATCAAACGATCAGTAATTTCTTGAACCCTATCAACGGTAGTTCACCGGACACATTTTTTGCGCGAGTCTTATCACCAACTGTCCCATACAGTTTGGTACTGTCTTTGAATGCCGGGTTCGATACGGAATACAATTCGTCGTTTGAAGCTGGACAGGAACTGAATGCAGTGGACCAGAGTTTTGGTCATGTGGGCCAAGCAGCTGGGGCCGCGCTGGAATTGCTAAGTGACTTTCCCGGGCCAGATGCGACCGGCTTCATCCCGCCTGATCCAACGAATGCAGTGGGACCAGGGCAAGTGGTAGCTGCCGTCAACGCCGAAGTATCAATTTACGACAAGGCAACTGGTAGTCAGCTGTTTCAGCAGAGTATGAGCGGTCCAGGCGGGTTTTTTGGAAGCGTTGGAGCAGTGGGAACTGTCTTCGATCCATGGGTCATCTTTGACGATGATTCGCAACGATTCTTCCTGGTTGGCATCGACGTGGCGTCGAATACAGAGAGCAACGTGTTCTTGGCGGTTTCTCAAGACTCGACACCAACCGGCGGTGCTGACTGGTACAAGTATAAAATTGATTTCACGCATGACCCACTTCCGCAGGGATTGGGCAGCGGTGCGCACTTTCCTGACTATGAAAAAATGGGCGTCAACGACGATGCAATTTTCATATCCGGAAACTACTTTCCCATCAACACGGGCTCTGGCGTGTATGCTGGCATCACGGCCATTGAGAAGGCACCGCTGTTAAGCGGCGGAGTCGCAAACATTCTTTACGAGGAGCATTTCTCTGGCTTTAGCGTATTCCCCCTCAATCAATTCGATTCGGGCTCAACGCAGTATTTTGCAGAGCGGAATACAAGTACTTCAATCCGCATTCACGCAATCACGAACGTCTTGGGAACACCCTCGCGATCGACTTTTGACTTGACCGTTCCGGCATACAGCCAACCGGTGAATGTCCCTCAGTTGGGCGGCGGAACGGCAGCAGATTCCATCGATAGTCGAATCATGACTGGAGTCTGGCGGGACGGTAGCGCCTACTTTGCTCATGCAATCACGGACCCCGCTATTGGCGATGGTGAAAGCGTCGTCCGCTGGTATCAAGTGGATACCAACAATTTTCCTGTTGCTAATCCGACGTTGGTCCAGTCCGGGAATGTTGATCCTGGCCCTGGCGTGCATGCTTGGATGCCAGCGGTGGCCGTCGACGGGGCGGGCAATATGGCCGTTGGATTTGCACTTGGCGGTCCTAACCAATTCTACAGCGCTGGCTTCACTGGACGGCTGGCTAGCGATCCGTTAGGCAGTACAACCAATCCGGTTCAGGAGTACGCCAGCGGTCAAGCGAATTATGTCGCCAATGACGGTAGTGGTCGCAATCGTTGGGGTGACTACTCCGGTTTGGCGATCGATCCATCGGATGACGCGACCTTTTGGGTTTTCAACGAATACGCCTCGACGGGAAACCGATGGGATACGCGAATCGCGTCTTTCCAATTGGATCCCGTCGCCGAAACCGATTTTTACGTCATTCATGCACAGTCTGGCGATGCACTGCAGATAGAAACATTCACGCCTTTCGACGGGACCGGGCATATTTCCAACTTGCTCGATCCACTGTTGGAGTTGTACTCTCCTGACGGCTCACTTGTAGCCAGCAATGACAACGGTGCAGGCGACGGGAAGAACGCTCTGCTGACTTATACGACGGCTACTTCCGGGAGTTACCAAGTTCGCGTAGGCGCATCAGCAAGCAGCGACGGATACTATCTGATGTCCGTATCGGGGGCGACCGGCTCGGACGCTGCACCGGTCGTTATCGATACCAACCCGGATAATGGTCAGTTGATAAGTGCGCTGCCGACGACTTATGTCGTTCGCTTTTCAGAAGCGATCGATATCTCGTCGATTGACGCGAGTGACCTGACAGTCAACAACATACCCGCGCTGTCAGTCAGCCACTTGGACGGCGAGCAGTTTGCGTTCTTGATCAACCCGTCTGCAAATAGTGGTGATGGAGTGTATTCGATCAGCATGGCCGCAGGCGCCGTGCGAGATTTGCAGGGCAACCCGCTCGCCTCGCCGCTCACTGCCACGTTGATAGTGGATGCTACTGGGCCGACCATTGTCAGTACCAGTTGGAATGGTGCTGCATTCCCAGCATCCGGCGTATTTGCCCCAGGGCCTTTAACCTTTACCGCAAGCTTTTCTGAAGACCTGTATGTGCTTGCCAGCGCGCGCCGAGGGCCCTTTACTCCCGGTATCGACGATGTGTTACTGGTCGAGAATGCGACTGGGCAATTCTATACACCGGACAGCGTTACATTCAGTAACGCGACCGACATCATGACCGTGCAATTTTCGAGTCCGCTGCCCGATGGCAATTACACGTTGACCTTGCTTTCCGGCAACGGTGGGTTGGAAGACGAAATAGGCAACGATTTAGATGGTGAACCTGGGCCCGGAGCTGACGGCACACCGACCGGGGATGGCAATCCCGGCGGTGATTACTTCATCAACTTCCGAGTCGATGCCGCTACGTACGTTGCTTCGACATTCGAACGACTCGCGCCAAACGCCAGCCTAATCTCGACAAGCACCCCAAATTTGGGCGTTAGCAACGATTCTTCGGATACCGATGGTTACACATTCTTCGCCGAAGCTGGCGAAACCGTTTCGGCCATCGTCACGCCATTAGGGGCGGCGCAAACGATGATCGTTGATCTTCCTGGAGTTTCGACGCAATTTTCCAGTGCCTCTCCGGGGGAAGCGGTCGTGTTACCGCCGACGTTGATCCCAGCGGATGGAAATTATCAAGTGCGAGTATCTGCAAGCGGGGCTACTGCCTACGAGGTGAAGATCTTCCGCAATACGGCCTTGGAGCTCGAGATCGGTGATACGAGTTCGTCAGTTCCTTTGGCAATCGACGATTCGTACCTATCGCTTGGTTCAGGACGTTTTTCGGTAATAGGCAATACTACTGCGACCTCGTCGACTCAGTTCACTCAGCAGAACAATCCCGCTGCCTTCGTCGACATATCCAGCACGGGAACACCTCTCAATCTTAGTGACGACGGCGCGGCCAGCATTGTGACCACAGTAGGCAACGCTTTGTTTCCAGCGGGAACGGTAACCGTGAGCAACAACGGCGGAATTACGGCTGGCAGTACCGCAAGCTTGTCGACTCAGAACACGGCGTTACCTGCGGCTGGAATTGACAACGCCCTCTTCGTGCTGTGGGACGATATTGATTCCACGGCCGGGAATGTCTATTGGCAGGAATTGCAGGTTGGTGGCATCCAAACGCTGATCGTTCAATGGCACAATCGCCCCAGGTTCAGCAATATCGGCAATGCCACTTTCCAGTTGCAACTGTTTGCTTCGGGGCCAAGTCTTTTGCGTTATGCCTACCAGGATGTGAATTTCGGCAATGCCACTTACAACAATGGTGCCTCGGCAACGATCGGGTATCAACAGAATGCGGCCAACGCTGTCCAATTCAGTTTTAATTCCGCCTCGGTTGCCAATGGTGATGTGCTTACGCTGAGTCAGTCAGCCCCCGACGACGATCGTTACTCATTGGATCTCTCAGCCTACGTTGGTCAGAAGATTGACGTCGTCGTGACCGGTTTGGCGGGAGAGGACTTGAGCGGCCAGACGCTGCAATTAATCGATCCCAATGGAACGGTGGTGGCGACCGGCGTTGCAGATCCTTTAGGAGTGGATGCGACCAATTTTGAACTCGGAATTCTGGGGCATGTCCTGACCAGTGTTGGCAACAATGTTTACACGTTGCGGTTTTCTTCTAACGTCGCTGGCCAGTATGCGGTTGTCGTTGCGGAATCGTTGGTCTTGGAAGTAGAACCGAACAATACAGCCACGGCAGTGCTGCGCAGCTTGAACATTTCTGACACTGCGTTGGGATTCGTGGAGCAAGCTTTCCTGGGCACCCTCGAACCGGATAATTTTCCTGTAAACACTGTGCTGGATACGGTGTTGCCAGGAGTCAGGTTGTCGAACGACCTGACCGGGGGCAGTATCTATGCAGCCAATGCTCCGTTCACGCCGCCCACTGGAAGTCGAGTTTTCGCTCCTGCTCCGGGCGTGGCAAGTGGATTCAACGAGAGCGCCAATGGCTTCCGCGCTGACTTTCAGCAAAAGGTCGCCAGCGTGTCTATTGACGCTGGATCCGACGACGCGTCCGATGTAACTCGCCTGTCAGCCTATGACGCTGCCGGGATGCTTTTGGCCGAGGTGATTAGTTCTGCGCTTGTCAGCGGACAATCGCAAACGCTGTCGATCAACCGACCAACTGCGGACATCGCTTTTATCGTGGCCGGTGGATTCGCAGGCGACATTGCTCCGCTGGACAATTTACAATTCGATCGCGAATCTGACACCACGGATTTCTACTCGATATCCTTGGCTGCAGGAGAAACGATCGTGATTGAGACGGAGTTGGCCTTGGACAGCGTGGCTGCTGGATTAAATACGCTCGATCCAGCGCTGGCTATTATCGGTATTGATCAATCGACGGTTCTGGCAACAGACGACAACGGGCTGGATGGTCGCAATGCACGATTGTCGTTCACTGCGACGTCGCCGGGCACGTATTACGTTCGTGTGTCCGCGCAAGCTGGCGAAGGTGAGTACCTGACGCATTTTCTGTCCCCCTCACCAGCGGTCGAGGGTGTGCAAATTGTTTCCGTCGGCAACTCGCGTTCGCAGATCACGTCCTTGAATGTCACCTTTGATTCCTTGGTTTCGCATGCCGAACTGCCCAATGCTTTCGTGTTGACCAACATTGACAGCAACACGATCGTGTCAAGCTTGTTGGTTGGCACGCCGATTGACGTAGGTGGGAAAACGACGGTGGAGCTGACCTTTGGCAGTGGCGCATCGGTGGTGGACCGCGTGGGTCTAGGTCTGCGAGGAAACTCGCTGGCCAACGGCAACTATCGGCTCGATATCTTGGCGGCCAACGTCTTATCAGCCAGTGGAGCCGTTCCGATGGCAGCTAATCATGTGTTTGGTGGTCAGACAGCAGGTCAACCCAACAACGACGACTTCTTCCGTTTGCTAGGTGATGCCAATGGCGACGGAGTATTGAATGGGCTGGATCTGAACGCGATCATTCCGACGCTCTTTAATCCGGTTGGGTACCGTGAGGACTTAGATACCAATGGGGATGGCGTCATCAACGGCGTTGACTTGAATGGGCTCATCCCGACTCTCTTCGGTACTGGCAGGCAATAGTTCAGATTCCCGAGAAAGTAATAGCCTGATTTGCTCGCTATTTCCCAAGCAGTCATGGTGACAGCTAGTAACGGCTAGAGTACACTGCGTGAGTGGGTGGTTTGCGCTGTTTGTGGCGACTTGGTGGGTTGGTTGGACTGGAGTGACAATGATGAAGAAACTGTTGTTGTTAGTCGGCCTCTTGGCAGTTATGCACGGCAACGTGGCGCAGGGCGAGATCGTCTACGACGTGTACTTTCGCCTTCCAAGTATAGGTGATGGACTCGACAGCACATTCTCCGTAACTCCAGGGCAGTCGATCTTGGGTGTAGAAGCTGTTGTTCGCGAAACTGTGTCTGGAGTCGATACATCGGCCCTAGCTGCGGCAAACGTCAATGGCTTTGGAATCGACATTTCTGTTGTCGGTTCAGACGGCTTGACCAGTAACAAGATGACGAACGTCACCGGTGGCAGTGCGGCAGTTTCCGATTCACCAACAAAGTTCGCCTACTTCTCATTTGCTGGAGGAATTGCCCCTGGCCCGGATGTGGCAGGAGTTCGCGAATTTATTCTGGGAACGCTGGACATCACGGCCCCCACCGTCGGTTCAACCACATTTTCGCTGTTGGACCCAAATCCAGCCATTTCTGGAGACATCTCGACATTCGCTGCAGGACCTGGCGTTGCCGGGCTTGAGGCAGTGGCAGCCGCTTCCGGTGGCGCGTTTCGAACTAGAAGCGTTACCCTGCAAGCAGTTCCCGAGCCCAGCAGCATGTTAGTTCTAGGGGCTGCCTCAGCCGTGGTGCTGGTTCGACGACGGCGCCGGTAGTTAAATTTACTACTCGATGTTGTTGTCGGGTGGGATTCCGGGTCGATGTTACTGTCTAGTTTGCTCCTGAGCTTGCACTGCCTTTGGAAGAGCTAGAAGGTTGGCGGCTTTACAAGGTGGTTTTCCATCAGCACGGTTATGCATGGCCAGGGAGAGAGTGGTCCGCGGACAAACTTGTTAGAGGCTGTGCCAAGTCCACGTGGCCCGCGCACAGGGTGTTGTCCTCCTTTCGCGATTAGACAGTCGAAACTCTGGTTCCACTCCCTTAACTACTAATCCATCAGTTTCTGTAGGTGGAGGTTCTCTCCCCGACTGTTGCTGTTAAGGTTGAGCGGTCGTTGGCGAAATTGGCTGCGCTCGATCTCCTGCATATTCTTCGCATCGTGCAGGAATTCGGAAATCGTGTAAGCTTAGGGGTGTCCCTGCGGAAGCTGGGCTCCTCTAAACTCTGGTTTTATCTTGTCAGGCAAGCATTTCTTGCTTGGTTTTTTCTAAGGTGTTGAAGGCATAAACAAATGGCGAAGCGCAGTTGCCCAAATAGATCGGCTTTTACTTTGGTTGAGCTTTTGGTGGTTATTGCCATCATAGGCATTCTAGTGGGCCTTCTTTTGCCCGCAGTACAGGCAGCGCGCGAAGCGGCTCGCAGGATGCAATGCTCGAATAACGTCAAGCAGATGGTTCTGGGAATGCACAATTATGAGAGCGCATACAAGTCATTCCCGATTGCATGGTGGTTGGACATACCTGGTGGGAGCAATATTCAAGCCGCCAATGGCAATACTTGGGGAGTTGCCATTCTGCCCTTCCTGGAACAGACCAATCTTTACAACCAATTTGATCAGCGATTTCCCGCCATGCACAATCTGGGGCCTGTTCACGAAGCCAATGTTGAGGTCATCAAGACGCCACTCAGTTTTTTCAAGTGTCCTTCCTCACCTTACTCAATATCAGCTCTCTACACCGGAGATGCGACTGACGCCGGTTTGCCGGTGACTTGGACCGCTGCCCCATCGGACTACATTGCAACCACTGGCGTTTTGGGGGCCTTCGCCAGAATTGCTTATGCGGGAAATCCCGGTGGCAATCGGCACGGAGCACTACAGGTTGCTGGCTTGTATGGCAGCAGTCGTAGTGGCAAGATTGGCAGTATGACCGACGGGACGTCGAACACGTTCCTGATTGGTGAGCGCACAGGAGGGCCGGATATTTATGTCGGAAGGACAACGTCCGCTGCTTTGACCAGTGCCTTGATTGGTCTCAATGGCGGTGGTTGGGGTGATATGTTGAATGGCGAAAACTGGATCGGAGGCGGGTTGTACGCATCTAGCTATGATCCAACCAATCCGGCAGCCTATCTACAGGAAGGACCTTGCGGAATTAACTGTACCAATATCCGCGGGCGTAGCTTCCATAGCTTCCATACCGGTGGAGCGCACTTTGGACTCGGCGATGGCTCTGTGCAGTTCTTGAGCGAGAACACGGAAGCGCAAATCATTGCCGCTATGATCACTCGTGAAAAAGGCGAAGTCGTCCAAGTTCCAAATTGACGTACTCCATCCTTCCTGCGGCTGGCGTCGAAACAGTGAGTTCTACCTTGCCAGGCCGTGGGCCCACTAAGGTTGAGAGAGTGTGTGTGTTGGATGAAGCTAGTTGAAGTGGATACTCCTATGGTGAAATGTGGCAAACAGGTGGCTCTGGCGAGTTGGCTTCTGGCTTCCGTTGTTGGATGTACATCCGATGATCGAAATTGGAAAGAAACGATTCCTGTGACTGGGACTATCTTTGTTGACGGGGCCGCTGCAGAAGGGGTGATGCTGACCTTTCATCCCGCCGGGGGCATGGATAAAACACAGCCGACAGAAACGACTGCCATGACGGACAGTGAAGGCCAATTCAAAGCCTCGACTTACGAAGTCGGCGATGGTGCGCCGGTAGGAGAGTACACGGTTACCTTCGAGTGGCCCAAGTTAAATGCTGTGTCAATGCGATTCGAAGGCGATAAATTCAAAGGCAAGTACGCGAAATTGGAAAAGTCGACTTACCGGATAACTGTTGAGTCGGGAAAACCGGTCGACATGGGGCGTCTGGACCTTTGATTGTTGCCGCAGAAAACTTGAGTGTTGCTGCTTACATGGCCTTCGGCAGCGGCTCACCGCGACTTGTGCCACATGAGTAACCCTAATTCTTATCTGTGACAACGCATTCTAGTCGCTAGCTCTCAAGAATACGTCTTGCTGCGCGCTAGAGGCCGGAATGGTGTCTAGCGAATCCAAGTCAGCTGCGAACTGCAGGTCTCTTTGAAAACCGGTGGCTATGAGATTGGCGCCTCCCAGGCAACTTTCAAATCGTTTTAGCAATTGTTCTCTAGTTTGCTCCACGCTGTGTTGGCGGATCGCAAGCCATGCTGTCAAAGCAAGACTTGCTGCATCGCCGTTTGGCTCCAAGCTGGTGGATGAATCCAAAATTGCTCCTGCAGCCAAGACGTCTTCCATGGCTACCAAACCGTCGGTTCCAGCGCAGATCAGTATGGCCTGTTGACGTTGCGAATTGGCAGCCAGTCGACGAGCCAGCCATTCTGCGATCGCTCGACGATTAACAAATGAGCCCAAGGCAACCTGGGCCGCGCATTGCCCGGCGGCTACCGCGCGAGTTCCATTGGTTGTACTGAATATCAATGAACGGCCGTCGACAGCATCTGGCGTGTATTCCCATGGGCTGTTTCCCAAATCAAAACCGTCGATTCTGCGGCACTCGCGTTCTCCGCAGAGCAGGGCAGGGCGAACCTGTTGGGCCAGCGATCGAGCGACATCAACTTCGCTCGCCGTACGGATCTGAGTTGCTCCTGCGTGCAGTGCTTGGCTGGCGGTCGTGGTGAAACGCAGCGCGTCGATAACAACTGCAATTTCAAACATCGGACTACCGCTAGCGGAGCCTGGTATTAGATTCGGCAGAAGAGCGACCTGGACGAGCGGCATCAAGCGATCCAATCATGTTTGGCGATTTGAACAAGCGCTGCGAAGGGGCAAGCTAAATGTTAGAATCTGAGGCAAATACTGGAAGCCCCAACCGACCGGAAGATTCGCGCCTGCGCGGAGTGTAGACGCATATTCTCCTGAAGGACCGCTGATTTTATCGATCGGTATGCCAATGAACTCACGACCCTCTGATATCGACGAAGCGCTACGCAGATTCGGGCTGCAGTCGTTTCGGCCCGGACAGCGCGAAGTCATCGAGTCGATCGTGGCTGGCCAAGATTGTCTATGTGTGATGCCGACCGGTGGAGGGAAGAGTTTGTGTTATCAGCTGCCGAGCGTTTTTCGCCCCGGCCTGACCATCGTCGTTTCTCCATTGATCGCACTGATGAAAGATCAGGTAGACCGATTGGGGCAATTGGGGATCCCGGCAGCGCTGATCAATAGTACCCAGTCTATGGCCGAGCAACAGCAAAGGCTGCAGGATGCCGCTGCCGGAAAGTTTCAGCTTGTCTACGTTGCTCCCGAGCGATTGCGAAATGCGCGATTCCTGGAAGCGATACGGGCGACGCCGATTCAGTTGTTGGCGATTGATGAAGCTCATTGTATCAGCCAATGGGGCCACGATTTTCGGCCGGATTACACCAGGATCGGACAGTTTCGCCAGTGGCTCGGCGGGGTGCAGACGGTAGCGCTGACAGCCACGGCCACTCCGCGAGTGCGGGACGATATCGTTCAAGTCTTGCAGTTAGAGCGCCCTCAGCATTTCATGAGTGGATTCGCCCGGCCCAATCTCCATTTTGGCGTGGTGCAGCGTCAAAGTGAGCGGGACAAGGACGAAGAATTAGAGCGTTTTCTGCGCAACGTTCAGGGCTCGGGAATTATCTATTCGGCAACGCGTAAACGGTGCGATGAACTCGTTGAATGGATTTCCAAGAAGCTAAAAATCTCGGTAGGAGCTTATCACGCTGGTTTGCTGCTGGACCAGCGACGCGCGATCCAAGATCGGTTCATGCGCGACGAGTTGCGAGTCATCGTAGCCACGAATGCGTTTGGAATGGGAATTGACAAACCGGACTTGCGATTCGTGATTCACTACAACATGCCTGGTTCACTGGAGGCCTATTACCAAGAAGCTGGTCGAGCGGGTCGCGATGGGAAACGGTCGCAATGCGTCATGCTGTACTCGTTCCAAGATCGCTACATTCAAGAGTTTTTTATCGATAACAACTATCCTGCGCGAGATGTGATCGAAAGCACCTATGACTTTCTGGCTGCCCGTGAGGAAGATCCCATCGAAATGACATTGGAGGAAATACGAGATGCCCTAGGTTTGTCCGTTTCTCCTGAAGCCATCGGTAGCAGTCTGCAAATCATTTCCAGGACGCGCGTTTTGGAGCGTTTGGAAACGGGGGGCGGCTTGGCGATGATTCGCATCGACAGTGAATTGCCTACGCTGGTCGACATGCTGCCTCGCGAGGCCAAAATCCGCCGCTCAGTGCTTCGCTTGTTAGAACGTGCGGTCGGTGACCGCCGCGGTGAACATGTGTTAGTTCATCCCAGGTGGCTGCTGCAAGAGTCTGGTTTGCAGAGAGAAACGCTCAATCGAGCCTTGCGGGAATTGATCAAGCTGGAACCGGTTGACTACGTGCCCCCGTTTCGCGGTCGTGCAATCCATTTCGTCAAACGTGGCGTGCCGTTCAATGAGCTTGGCATTGATTTCGAAAGCCTTGCCAAGCGCAAGGATGCAGAATACGATCGCTTGAATCAGGTCGTGCACTATGCCCAGTCGCCACTCTGCCGGCAAACGACGATTCTCAATTACTTTGGCGACACCCAAGCCAAGAATTGCCAACGGTGTGATCGATGTGCTCGTTCGCCAGGTTGGCCCAAGATGGAAGTTGATGGAGCGAGTAGTTCAGAACAGAGTGTTGCACCTGGTTCGAGTGAGCAATTGCCCAAAGCTGCATTGGGATTGTTCGCCCCGATTGTTGGCTTGTTGAGCGAAGTGTTGGCGGCAATCGAGCGGGTACACGGGCGGCTCGGCAAGCACTTGATCTCACAATTCTTGAGTGGTTCGCAGAATGCCAAAGTTACAAAACTAAACCTGCATCGCATGGGTGGCTTTGGCTTGCTGAAAGATTTAAGACAAGCTGATGTGGTTGAATTGCTCGACGGAATGCTCGCTGCAGGCATACTGCAGCAATCCGAAGTTAGTCGCAATCGCCCCACGATCTCCCTCGCTTCGCAGATGGTCGACCTAAACAACCGGCGAGAGCTGTTGGCTTCGCTGAACTTGTCGCCGAAGTTAATTGCACAACTCTCTTCGCATGCGCCGCAGGGCTCGGCTACTACCGCAGTTGCTTTGCCATCTACGCCACCGGAGAGACAAGCGACGGATGGATTGGAGATGCAACCTGCACATGCTGAGCCAACGTTGGCAGGCGAAGCCGCTGCGACAGTTAGCTCGGCGGCTGAATTCAACTCACGGTCGCCGCATGCCGAGGATGACGGGACGACCTTGCCGTCGACAACGGAGGCGCGACAGCGCGTGGATTCTGTTTCCCCGAAACCCAGAGCTGAACAGGATCGGGACTGGCAGTGGACGCTCAAACTGTTTGCTGCTGGTTTTGATTGGGCGGAAGTTCAGGCGATGAGGAGGATGGTGGATGGTGAGTTGGCCTTGAGTTTGTGCGAGGCTCTCAAGGCAGGTGCTCAAGTTTCACGCAGTTGGTTGGCTGTGCCCGCCGACGCTGTCCGCAGCGCAGGCCAGCAGCGAGTTCTAAGAGAAATGCAGAGGAGGGCCGCGGCTGGCATTCGTTGATCAGCGTCTTCCTGTCGATGGCGAACATCAGAGGATGATGGCGGCTCGCTTCGTCACTGAGCAAATTGGAAACTGTTGCGAAGAGAGTGAGCGATCGCGATTGTAGCAGACCGAGGGCAAACAAATCTGTGAGCGGCTGAAATCGCAGCTGCTTTGGCAGTATCATAGTACAACGCTCTGCCCGCGAGTACCGGAGAGGGGCGAATCGCGTTAGCCATGTCAGCGGTGAGGTTATGGGAGTGCTCCGACGTGCGGTGACTCGTCACTGCCCGCATCTTTTCTCAGCGGCTAAGCTCCGGCAGCATGCCGCCGTAAGCGTCAGCTCATGGAAACCAGAGATTAGAATCTATGACAGTGGCGAAGCGGCGACAGCAGGAGAACGCTTAGAATGGGGGCATTTCACCGTCTTACGCATAGCATATGAGATACAGCCAATCTGCGATGAATCCTAGATTGGAGGCATCATTGTAGGAAACAGTAAGCGGCGATGTCGCGAGGAAAGATAGCCGCTACTTTGAAAACACCCGCATTACTTTCCTCCCATCCTGCCCGGGCGGCGTTTCGCTATGATTGTGGCGAGAATTTGCCTGTTCCGAGAGTACCCAATCGGCTCCACGGGTGCCCAAGAACCTAGAGTCTCGGCTAGAATACTGTGCGACTGTCGTGGTGGACGCTGGCCGAACAGTGAGCCGGTCCCAAATTCAGCCAAGCAGACGATCAGAAAGAGCAGCAGCATTTTCAAGCCGCACGCCAACGCCCTTGAGGCATACGGGCGGGCAAGATCGTGCAAGCTTGCCCACTTTTTTCACTTACATAAGCTTAGGTAGTTGAATGGAAGATAACCAGCGCGAGCCAGCTGGCAAGTCGACGGGTATTAAGCAACCGAGGCGCAATCCCTTTTGGCCAGTCTTAATACTAGCTCTGTTGGGTGTGTTGTTGATGCGTTTGCTGTGGCCAGCAATGTCCTATGAGGAAATTGACTACGGCTTTTTCCTGCGACAATTGCAAGCTGACAACATTCAAACACTAGAAATCAACGGCACTTCGGCGATTGGAACCTTTAAGGTTCCACCTGAAAAACCACCCCAGTTCAACGAAGACGGTATTGAGGTCAAGCCCAAGACCGAGAATGGGGAACCGGCCACGCTCAGCCGAAAATTTGCTGTCCAGTTGTCGGAGGGATTCAACGAATTCTTAAACAAGTTTCTCACGGAGAAAGAGCTTAAAGATGGCAAGCCAGCGAGTCTGATTGTTAAGAATCGCAACGGGAACGCCATGGAGTACCTCACACTGTTCCTGTTGTTTGGTGTTCCCATAGCTCTATTCGTGGTGGTTTGGTTGATGTTCCGCCGTACTCGCGACCAAATCATGGGCGGAGGTGGATTCCTTTCGAGTTTCTCACGGTCTACGGCCAAACGCTACGAACCCAATGATCAGCAAACGACGTTTGCGGACGTAGCTGGTCTGGAGGGCGTTAAAGCGGACTTGCAAGAATTGGTAGACTTCCTCAAGGCACCTGAAAAATTTCAGCGATTGGGCGGACGCATTCCGAAAGGGGTGCTGTTAAACGGTCCACCTGGGACCGGCAAGACATTGCTGGCGCGGGCGGTTGCAGGCGAAGCGGGCGTGCCATTTTATTCGGTGAACGGCAGCGAATTCATCCAGATGTTTGTTGGCGTTGGCGCCAGTCGAGTCCGCGATTTGTTCCAAACCGCTAAAGAAAATGCTCCGGCAATCATTTTTGTCGATGAAATCGATGCCGTGGGACGTCAGCGAGGCGCGGGACTCGGCGGTGGCCACGACGAACGCGAGCAGACCCTCAACCAGATACTGAGCGAGATGGATGGCTTTTCCGGGACGGATTCAGTGATCGTCGTCGCGGCGACGAATCGGCCCGACGTCCTCGACCCAGCTTTGTTGCGTCCGGGGCGTTTCGACCGGCACATTACCGTGGGACGCCCGACGTATAAAGGGCGGCTTGATATCTTCAAAGTACACACGCGCGATGTGCCGCTTGACAATGATGTTGATTTGGAAAGGTTGGCGGCTGTAACCATCGGACTGACCGGTGCCGATATTCGCAACTTGGTAAATGAATCCGCCTTGTGGGCGGCACGCAACGATCGCAAACGCGTTCACATGGCAGATTTCGACTATGCCCGCGACAAGGTCTTGATGGGAGCCAAGCGCGAGGAAGTACTCAAGCAAGATGAAAAGGAAAAAACCGCTTATCATGAAGCGGGCCACACATTAGCAGCTTGGTTTCTCAAGGGCGCTCAGCGAGTCCACAAGGTCACGATCATTCCCCGCGGTAGGTCATTGGGTAGTACGCAAATCATTCCTACCGAGGATCGTGTCAGCTCAAGTGAACATGAGTTGTTAGATCAACTGGTTGTATTCCTGGCTGGACGAGCGGCTGAAAAGATTGTTTACGATGAGACTACCGTCGGTGCCGAAAATGATCTCGAGCGGGCTACAAGCATCGCCCGGCGGATGGTTACCAACTGGGGTATGAGTGCCAAGCTGGGGCCTGTCAGCTACAAATCTTCAGAGGATGATCCATTCCTCGGTCGCGAGATGCACCAACAACGCCAATTTAGCGAGCACACGCAAGAACTGATCGACGGAGAAGTCGCCCGCATTCTGGGTGATTCCAGTACTCGCGCTTTGGACTTGCTGGAAGACAAACGCGAGCAGTTGGAACTGGTCACGCGCGGATTGCTGGAGCGGGAGGAGTTGAGCGAAAGAGAGATTGAAGAATTGATCGGCCAGTCCGTGCATGGTCCGGCGGATTATTTTGAAAGTGCTGCGCCGCCTGCTGCCACTGACGAAGATTCCGTGGTGGGAACGGCAGAGCAAACCGAGGACAATCCGGTTGTGTAAAGCCGCCCACTCATGCCCAAGAAATCGAATCCCAAGACACGCACGGAATTCAAAAAGAACTATCAGCAGCGGCGTCGTAACAGTGATTTGACGCGCAAATTCCAGCAGGATTCTTTGGACGAAGGTGATTTAGCAGCGGGTGAGCGAGTAAGTGGTAAAGGCGAAATGAGCCGCCATCGGACAGTGGTCGGGCATTCACTTGATTCGACCGCCGACTTCGATGCTGCCCGCGACGAAAACCTGCTATGCGGACGCGTGCTCAGGATCTATGGACTGCAGTGCGTCGTTCATGGGGACAACGACATTGAATATCGTTGTGCCGTGCGGCAGGTGCTCAAGTCGATTTCAACAGACCAGCGCCATGTGTTGGCTGCCGGGGACATTGTCGATTTTCGTCCCGAAGGAGCCGATCAGGGGATCATCATTTCGATTCACCCTAGGCGCGGCGAATTGGCTCGAACCAGCAAAGGTCGCCGACATGTGCTGGTGTCAAACGTAGACCAAGTGATCATCGTGGCTAGTGCCGCAGAGCCCGATATCAAGCCTCATTTGATCGATCGATTCTTGGTGACTGCCGAGCAAGCGTCCTTGGAACCGCTGATTGTGATCAACAAGATCGATCTAGTGGACCCAACAGAATTTCAGCCGCTACTTGGCGTATACGCCCAGATGGGCTATCGTACTTTGTTGACCAGCGCAGCTAGAAACTGGGGCATCGATACGTTGCGGGCGATCGTCCGAAATCGGCAAAGTGTCGTTGCCGGTCAGAGCGGTGTCGGCAAGAGTTCTTTGTTGAACGCCATTCAGGATGGTCTAGGACTGCGTGTTCAGCCGGTCAGCAGCGAGAATCACAAGGGCCGGCACACCACAACGACGGCTGAGTTGCTACCGCTTAACGAAGGCGGCTATCTAATTGATACGCCTGGGATACGCCAATTTGAATTGTGGGATGTGATTGCCGAAGAGGTGGCTGGGCTCTTTCGCGACCTTCGGCCTTACGTCAGTCACTGTCGTTTTCCCGATTGCACGCACATCCATGAGATTGACTGTGCAGTCTTGGAGGCGGTTGCCGATGGTCGCATCGATCCCCGTCGCTACAACAGCTACGTTCATTTGATCGAAGACCCCGCCGCATCGTTCTGAGCGATGTGAACCGTTGAAGCGATTGGAGCCAGCCTAATCCCGCCAGGTAGAAGGCAACGCACTCTCTTCAGCTACGATTCACATACCGCCCGGCAGGCGGGACGTGATGTAGCTCCAGCTGCCGGATGGGAGCTTTGAAGCAGCGGTTGTCGAGAATTGTCCTCTTTTTCGACACTTCTCGCTATTCGACACCAATTCAACTTATTCTCCCTTGGGCCTTGGAGAGAGTTGCGAGCGGGTACACGCGAAGCGGGTCGGCGAGCGGAGAGGGGCATAGCATGATTTGCAAAACGGCCCTCCCCGGCCGCATTACCTCCGACCCTCCCGCAAGCGAGAGGGTAAGTCTAGGGCCCCTTTCAGGGGCCGCACTTAAGCCACCTGTTCTCCCGGTGGTACTAACTTAGACGGCTCACGAACCAAGGATCGGCCCCGCGACGCGATCAATACATTTCCTCGATTTCATCAAGTTCGTCACAATCCAGTTCCACTTCTTCAGCACTGGAAGTAGCCAGGTCACGCTCGACAGCTTCAATGCCTTCGAACAATTTGCGTTCTTCGTCCGACAGCCGCACATAGCCCAAGCCGCGAACGACTTCTAGGATTTCACTGCAAGTGGGAAACATCCGGCCGCTGGAACGCTTATAGGCGTCCAAGGACTGCATGAACTCGATTTCTTCTTGGTTGTAATCTCTTTCGCACGTTGTTGGGTCGATCTGGCGACGACGTTGCTTCTTGCGTCGGGGCGGCTTGAACTGCGATTCCGTGTCATTGACAGCAGTGCAATTGGTGCGACGTTCTTTGCGACGACGGCTAATTTCAACTTGCTGCTCACCCAATGTGGTTGACTTGGACATCTTGATCCTCGGAGGAAAAGCGTAGAATAGAGAAGCTATTACGTCGCGCGCACCAATGCTCGACGTGACCCTGTGTGGGTGCAGAATTATCCAAACTTCACGTTTAGATGGAGAAACATACACGCTAGCGCGGATGGTGAGGGACGCCCGCGAGTATTTCGATTGGAGAATTTGGTCCGGATCGCGAATCGCTCCCAGTAATTCCGGTTATGCTGAATAGTTAAAGTAACCTGTTAACTGGGGAGGTCGCGAGCGGGCGACACGCGAAGCGGGGCGGCGGCGAGCGGATAGGGCTCAAGGAATTCACCATGCCAGAACGAGCCCGCTTACGGATCGGACCTAATGCGGCCGGGCTGGGATTGCCCCTCTCCGCTCGCATTACTCGTGACACTCCCGAGGGCCCGAGGGAGAGTAAGACGCGGGAAAGGCAAACGGAAATGCCACGAGTTTATTCCCCCGGACTTAAGAAAGCCGACCAACCTCCTATCCCTGGTGCTCATTCCTTCTCGTATTATGCATGCGGTCAGTGATATGAATCGAAGTTCTACTCAACGACATCTAGCTTCGCTGGACGAGGCTCGTTGGAGCGAAGTCAAGAAGCGAGCGATACTCTTCTTTCTCGTTGTCCTGCTGGTTGATCTGGCAAGCATCGCCAAGTCGCAAGACATCGATTTTCGCCGGGACATTAAAGGCATCCTTTCTGACAAGTGCTATGCCTGTCATGGTCCCGACGCGGCCAATCGTCAGTCGCCCTTGCGGTTAGACCAACGCGCAAGTGTGTTCGCTGATCTCGGCGGTTACGCTGCGATCGTACCCGAACAGCCCGAGGACAGTGAGTTGCTACGTCGGATTTTCAGCGGCGATCCCGATGAGACCATGCCTCCACCAGATCAAGTGAAGCAATTGACGACCACTGAAAAGCTACTGATTCGACGATGGGTGGAGCAGGGGGCGGTCTGGCAAGAGCACTGGGCCTACGTCGCACCGCAGCGTCATGACACGCCAACTGCCCATGGATCTTCCTGGTCAAGGAATTTCGTTGACAGTTTTGTATTCGCCGAGCTGGCGGAACGGGGATTGTCTCCCGCGCAGGAAGCCGATCGCACCACGCTAATTAGGCGATTGAGTTTTGATTTGTTGGGGTTGCCGCCCCAGCCAAGCGATGTCGAGCAGTTGGCGCGAAATTGGAATGAAGCTTCTTACGAGGCTTATGTTGATCGTTTGTTGCAATCCCCACACTTCGGCGAACGGCTGGCTATCTATTGGCTGGATCTAGTGCGTTATGCGGATACCGTTGGCTACCACGGGGATCAAGATGTTTCCGTTTCGCCTTATCGCGATTACGTCATCGACGCGTTCAACAGAAACAAGCGGTTCGACCAATTCACGCGAGAACAGTTGGCCGGAGATCTGCTGGAGAATCCGTCTCGGGAACAGTTGGTGGCATCTGGATACAACAAACTGGGAATGATGTCAGCAGAAGGCGGTGTGCAACCGGAAGAATACTTGGCAAAGTATGCAGCGGATCGAGTCAGGAATGCTGCCACTGTTTGGCTGGGATCGACCATGGGCTGCGCCGAGTGCCATGACCATAAGTACGATCCGTTCACGATGAAGGATTTTTACAGCTTTGCATCTTTTTTTGCGGATATCAAAGAGCGCGGTTTATACTCAGGACCGGATGATGAAAATCGTTGGGGACCGATCGTCAAAGTGCCGGACGATCAACTACCATCCTTGCTAGAGCCAATCGATGCGAAGATCGCAACTCTCAAAGAGACGCTTTCTCGTCCCACCCAGGCGCTGATCGATTCGCAATCGCGCTGGGAATCGGCTCAGGTGCAGCAACTCGGCATATGGCAGATTGCATCCGTCGACTCTGCTGAGGCTTCTGGTGGCGCGTCGCTGCAAGTGTTGCCGGGCGGGTTCGTACTTGCTGGCGACAAGGTGCCCAAGCAGACGACGTATCGAGTCAATTTGCGTTCCAAAGAAAGTTTGGTTTCTGCGATTTGTTTGCAAGCTGTACCACACGAGAGTTTGCCAGAAAAGGGTGCAGGCAGGGCCGACAACGGCAACTTTGTGGTGACCGAGATTACTGCGCATCTTTCGCGGCCAGGTGAGGAAGATAGGCTGCTGAACTTCGTAGACGCTAAAGCAAGCTTTGAACAAACGGATGGCTCCGGCAACCCTTATCACGGCTGGTCGGCAAAAGCGACTATTGATGGTGACGTTCGCGGCGCGTCCTGGGGATGGGCAGTGGCTCCGAAAGTCGGTGAACCTCAATCGCTACAGCTGATGTTGGAAGATCCTATCACGCTGAAAGATGGCGACTTAATCCGTCTAAGTATTGGCCAGAACCACGACAATCCCAAGCACTCTCTCGGCCATTTTCGGTTCGCCACGACACACGTTGATCGGCCACTGGATGCACCGCCGCCTACATTGATTCCTGATTCGATCCAGGCGATCTTGCATATCGATCCATCACAGCAGTCTGCAGAACAGAAGCGGGAGAAGCAACTTTATTATCTGACAATTGCACCTGAGTTGGCGAGTGTCCGGATCGAGCTGGAAAAGGCCGAGCAAGAACGACAGGCGATTGTAGATAGGAACACGCGAGCGACGCTAATTACCGTAGCAGTGGAACCTCGGGAGATGAGGGTGCTCAAGAGGGGCAATTGGATGGATCGATCGGGAGAAGTTGTCGTACCAGCCGTGCCACACTTTCTCGGGATGCAAGACTTTCTGGCGCGAGTAGGCATATCGGATCGTCCAAGGGCAAACCGCCTCGATCTAGCGAATTGGCTTGCATCCCGAGAAAATCCCTTAACGGCACGTGTGTTCGTTAATCGCCTATGGGCAATGTATTTTGGCCGCGGGCTCAGTCCATCACTTGACGATTTTGGATCGCAGGGGAATTTGCCAACTTATCCCGAGTTGTTGGATACGCTGGCGGTGGAGTTCATGGATTCAGGTTGGGACATCAAACATGTCATCAAACTAATGGTATTGTCTAGCACTTATCGCCAATCTTCGTTGGTGAGTGAAAACCTGAAACGCAGCGACCCCAGCAACTTGCTTTTTGCCCGGCAGTCGCGTTTTCGGTTGGACGCCGAATTGGTACGTGACAACGCGCTGGCTGTGAGCGGTCTGTTGGTGCGCGAAGTGGGTGGGCGAAGCGTCAAGCCTTACCAGCCGCCCGGCCTGTATCAGCACCTCAATTTTCCAACTCGCGAATACACGAAGGACACTGGGGCGGAGCAGTACCGGCGCGGTCTGTACACACATTGGCAGCGACAGTTCTTGCACCCAGCACTGCAAACGATGGATGCTCCAGCGCGTGAAGAATGCACCGCTGAGCGCCCGCGATCCAACACGCCACTGGCGGCACTGGTGCTGTTGAATGATCCTTGTTACGTAGAAGCAGCTCGCCGACTGGCCGAACGGGCCCTGGAGTATGACGCCAAGAACGAGAACGACCGTTTACAATGGCTGAGCCAGCACGCGTTGTCGCGGAATTTTTCAGTATCGGAAGTACAAGTTTTACAGCAATTACTGCATAAACATTTGGCCGACTACGCTTTGGCTCCGAGCCAAGCAGCCGACTTGCTTGCCGTGGGCGATGCTCCCGTTTCGCATACTGTCGATCCAGTCAGGCTGGCAGCTTGGACCTCGGTGACCCGGGTTGTCTTCAATATGCATGAATTCACGACTCGAAACTAACGATTTCCAAGAATTACTTTGGGGAAGGGCACTCCGCTGACCGATTCCTAAATCCCCTGATTTCCAGATCTTCGGCGTACAACAATGCAGGCGTGTAATCATGACGGAATTTGATGGAATGTTGCAGCACATGCTGCGCCGCGCGTTCTTGAGCAAGGCAAGGTTCGGGCTAGGCGGGCTTGCGCTCAGTACACTGTTATGCAATGAATCACTGGCCAGCGAGCAGTCGGTGACTCATTCGATTTCTGCATGGACTGGAGTGATCAAGCAGCTGCATTTCCCGCAGCGAGTCAAACGCGTGATTCATCTGTCGATGGCGGGTGGCGCCTCGCACCTGGAAACCTTTGATTATAAGCCAAAGTTAAGGGAGCTGGACGGTCAGCCCATGCCCAAGAGTTACACGGAGGGACAGCAGATTGCGCAGCTACAGGGCCAGCGGGACAACTTAAAATGTCTTGGGCCGCAGCATGAATTCGCTCCACGCGGCCAATCGGGGACAATGGTTAGTAGCATCTTGCCACATATTGGCACCATCGTAGATGATATCTGCGTGATCAAGTCGATGCACACTGAGCAAATCAACCATGATCCGGCCCACACATTGATGAATACTGGATCGGGCGTACCCGGTCGTCCGTCGATGGGAGCCTGGCTGCAGTATGGCTTGGGCAGCGAAGCCGACGACTTACCTGGGTACGTGGTCATGACCAGCGTTGGCGGAGGGCAATCGCAGCCAATCGCGTCACGGCAGTGGCACAGTGGATTCTTGCCCAGTCGATTTCAGGGCGTTGAGTTTCGTTCCAAGGGCGATCCAGTACTCTACGTGAGTAATCCTCGAGGAGTCAACCAACAGCGGCAACGCGATGTGATCGATGCCGTACAAGCCCTGAATCAAATTGGCAACGAGACCTTTGAAGATCCCGAAATGCTAACTCGTATTGCCCAATATGAATTGGCTTTTAAGATGCAAATGTCAGTGCCTGGGCTTATGGATATTTCCGACGAGCCGCAGCATGTGCTCGATGCCTACGGAACTCAAGGTGCAGACGGCAGTTTTGCTGCAAACTGCCTTTTGGCTCGACGTTTGGCCGAACGCGGCGTGCGCTTCATTCAGCTATATCATCGAGGCTGGGATCACCATGGTGGCATCAAAAGTGGTTCGGCTACTACAGCCAAATTAGTCGATCAGGGCACGGCTGCATTGATCAAAGACTTGAAGCAACGTGGTATGCTTGACGATACTTTGGTTATTTGGGGCGGCGAATTCGGGCGTACACCGATGGCCCAGGGTTCCGGACGCGATCACCATATCAAGGGCTTTTCGACATGGCTGGCTGGCGGCGGTATTCGGCCGGGAACTACCTACGGTAATACGGACGATTTGGGGTACCAGGCAGTGGAGAATCCGGTGCATGTCAATGATCTCCATGCGACGCTATTGTATTTATTCGGCATCGATCACCAGAGGTTGACATATCGCTTTCAGGGACGCGATTTTCGACTAACCGATGTAGGTGGCCACGTCCTGAAATCCATTTTGGCTTGAGTCTGTCCGGATGAGTTTCGTCAAGATACCGGCAAGAATCATGATCTCGCTTGTTCGTATGTATCAGCGCGGGATATCGCCTTTGATGGGTGCTAATTGTCGCTATCAGCCCTCGTGCAGCCAGTACATGATCTTGGCCATCGAGAAATACGGGGTGTTACGCGGTGCGTGGAAAGGGCTGTGGCGCATCCTGCGTTGCCATCCGTTTGCTCGTGGCGGTTACGATCCACCGTAGCACCACGCGACCAAGCCAAATTGACCTCGTATCGATTGCGTAAGAATGTGACAGAGGAGACGGATTCATGATTCATCGCCGGGATTTGCTGATCGGTAGTGCTGCCAGCCTCACGGCTGCAGTGACAGGTTCACCAGCTGTTCAAGCTGAGGAATCCAGTGCAGATTCAAAAGCTTCGCCACCGATTGCCGTCTTTGCAAAGCCGCTTCAGGCCTTGCCGCCTCGGGAGCTGGGAAAGCGACTGAAAAGTATCGGCGTGGATGGCATTGAAGCCACCCTACGTGTTGGCGGGCAAGTCGAGCCCGAGGATTTCCCGACCAAGTTGCCGCCGCTGTGCGACGCCCTGGCAGAGTCGGACCAGAGAGTGGTAATTGCCGCTACCGATATCAATGCCGTCGATGTGGAGACTGAACGGCAACTGAATTTGCTCGCAGCCCAAAGGATCGAATTCGTCCGCACCAAGTACTATCGTTATGATTTCGCGCGGCCGATCTTGCCTCAGCTGGACGACATGGCCAAGCAGGCTGAGCAGTTGGCTAGTTTGTGCCGTTCGCTTGGCGTAACCGCCCTGTATCAGAACCATGCTGGTCAAGGATATGTAGGATCGGCGCTCTGGGACTTGCAGCGAGTATTGGCCGAGATCGACCCGCAGCACTTTGGTGTGGCCGTGGATATTCGACACGCGACGGTTGAATTAAGTACTAGTTGGCGGGCTGGCTACCTTGCGATCCGGCCCCATATGCGGGCTCTCTACATCAAGGATTTTATCTGGCACGAGGGCAAGCCACTAAACGTACCCCTGGGTGAAGGATACGTGCGCCCGATGTTCCAGCAGATTCTGGCCGACGGACTGATTGGCCCCTTGTCTGTGCATATGGAGCATTTGGATCATCGCGATGCATCGTTAGTTGACCAGCGTTGGCTGCGCGTTGTTCGTGATGTGGATACGCTGCGCAGCTGGCTCGGCGCCTAGTGCTCTTCAGCATTAGGACTTAGGGTGGAGTTATTACGTGGGATAAGTTTCCAGCTTGTCCATTCCAGTTGAAGATGCTCATGGCAAGCCAAATGCTTACCCCACTTCGTGATGTTGCCAGAGCAGCAGTGCACAAAAGCGCATGGTCTATTTTTGCCCTCCAGCCGCTTGATCGACTTGCTGTACGATCCATTGACCGTAGCTGTCGCTGGTTGCGCTGACATCGACGACCAAAATTTCGGGGACTTCATAGGAGTGGAGGGAAGTGATGAGTGCGATCAAAGCGTCGACATGGCGTTTGATCGACTTGGCCGTGCAGCGGTATTCTGTGGATTGGCAGAGTTCATCGTTCCAGCGATAGACACTACAGATTGGGCCGAAGACTTGAACGCAGGCGGCCATTTTGGAATCGACCAGTCGCCGTGCCATTTCTTGAGCCAGCTCTTCTGAATCGGTGGTAGTCGTCAATTCGACGATGTTATAGGATTGGCTCACGGTTGGTATGTGTAAAGTGAGGTGATTGAAATGTGTGGTCGAATGACCTTGAAGACGGCTCCCAGCGAATGGGGACAGTTGTTGTTGCCGTTAGTTAATGCAGACGTCTTGGGTGGATGGGAACCACGATACAATATAGCACCGACACAAGACATACTAGCTGTTGCCAGCGACCCAGAAGATCATTCTCCTGCACTCGACTACTTTCGGTGGGGGCTTGTTCCGGGATGGGCCAGCGATTTGTCAATTGGCAATCGCATGATTAACGCTCGTATGGAGACGCTGCCGGAAAAGAGGTCATTTTCTGGACCATTGAACAAACGGCGGTGTCTGATCATCGCAGACGGATACTACGAATGGCAAAAAATGCCTAATGGCAAGAAGCAGCCATGGTGGATTACACCCGCGAAGCAGTCAACGATGTTGATTGCTGGGCTCTGGGAGACAAATCGTAAGGCAACGGGAACGCCGATTCGGACGTGTACCATCATCACGACCTCCGCCAATCAATCGCTATCGCAGATCCACGATCGAATGCCCATCGTTCTTGAGTTTGAGGCGGCGGAAAAGTGGCTTGATCAGGAAGCGGATGGGCAAGCCGCTTATTCGCTGCTGCAGCCAATCGCAGACGACTATTTTTCCATGCGGCAAGTGTCCACTTACGTCAACAACGCACGGCATGAAGGGCAGCAGTGCATCGAAGAGGTGCAAAGTCTTTTTTGAGTGTGGGAGTTTCGCAGTTGCGAAGTCTCAGGGGCCACCCGATTGAACTCGCGTCGAGAGCAGGCTGGTTGCCTGATCGCTACGATCAAGGGCTGGCTAGCTAAGCTAGTCTTTGTTGAGCAGTCTGTCGATGAGCGAGCTTAAATCTTCTTTGTTGATACCCATCTTGGCGGCAGCGAGGGCAAAGAGTCTTTTTTCGACTTCAGTCAGCTTTCCGTCCGCGGCCATCATACGCATTAGATCGGCCAGCATTTGATCCTGTTCAGTGCGATCAATGGGGAATGTCAGTTTTGCCTCGCCGCTGAGCGCAAAGGCTATGGCTTTTTCCAGATCCTCTTCTTGCAGGCCGAGATCGGCGCAACGATCTACCAGCAATGCGATTTCCTGTTCCGTTAGGCTCCCGTCGGCTGCAGCCATGATGACGAGATTCTTAAGATGGTCGAGATGCTGCACTTCAGACTCCACAGGCTCAAAGCTGATTTCGTTGCTGTAATCGGATGTTGGATTGTCGGTTCGAACTCCTCAGTAGTCAACTATAGCCCCACGGGATGCAAGTGGCCCGAGGGAGAGAACGTCTTGGAAGCGTCCGCCGAAGTGTCCTTGTTTTTCCCAGGTCGTGAGACGTCGCAAGACCTGTCACTACGCGTATGCGCAACGTCCGTGTCCTAACTAAGATCGGCTAAGGCAAGCGAAAATGCCTCATGATTTTCGGATGAAATGCTCAGCGAATGAGCGAACTTCGCGACCGTTCAGGACGTGGACCATTCGCAATTGCTGGATCATGGCATCATTGAACTGAGTGAGTGGAATGTGTACCAGCTGGCGATGGAATTTCTTGGCAGTCCGCCGCCAAAGTGCGCCGGGAGCTTTGGGGCTGAGCAAGGCGATCTGCCGCTCTCGCGCGTGCAAGCAGGCTGCGGCGATCAAGCGGTTTTCCAGATCGTCGGTGAAATCCAGGCGTGGGTCCGTCCAGATATCCGGAATGGGGACCGGAGGGAAGAGAAACATCGCCCCTCCATAGGTCGCTAGGGCAATGCCAGGTCCGATAATCTCGTCCTTGAAGTCACTGGCGAAAAAGGCAAGTGTTGATTCCTCGTCGTGTTCGGCGAACCAAGTTGTTTTCCAAGGGTAATCCCGCGGGTCAGCAGGCGTGTCGAAGAGCATTACGCAGCAGTCGATCTTGCCGACGCTGGGTGGCATAACCTTGACGTAGATATCCCCGTCATACCAATGCCGCAGCGTTTCGCGGATATCGATGCCATCTTTGATGCTTGTCGAGAATTTTTCGCTACGCGCCAAATCGGCGCCGATCAGCGCCTTGGCTCGGTCCACGACGCGAGTTCTAAAACTCTCGATCAAATTATCCTCGGGCGGCCAGGAACATTGCGAATACGGATTCCACTGTGTTCTCCAGCGTTCCATCTCAGCACGAATTGGCTTGCGGCGCAGCTCCAAAGAACGCCAAGTCACCGGCTGGCCAGGAAGCCGGCTGACGATGCTGACTGTCTCGCCGTCGGGCAAGCGGGCTTGGTCGATTCCCAG
>JAGQPR010000299.1 GCA_020426625.1 Planctomycetales bacterium | reverse complement strand
CGCGGCAGCGTGCTGTTCCGTCAAAAACCGCGTGCTAGCGCACAGCGGCTAATTTTGCGGAAGGATTACGTGGAACTGAATTTCCCATTCTTCACAATAGCCACTTTCGCGGACTTTTGTACCCAGAAAATCCGTTGCTCTGGCTTTGAACATCCGATGGGCGATCAGTACACCTGGCAGCCGAAGCCGCGGCTATCGTTTGCGATGTCGAATCCTAGCTCGCATTCTTCGTTTTTTGCGTCCTACCTTACGCCGACCCTTACCGCTCTTCTTGACACCCACTAACGGATTCCTGTTTCTAAATGGTGGTTAATTGTTTCAGCAGTGGACCGAGGATTGTAGCATTATTTTCGCGTCTTGCGAAGCCGTGATTTTCTTAGGGAAGAGTCGAAACGTTGATGTAACGATACTTGCCGCCGGTTTCCTCGGCGAGCAATTTGATCCAATTGTCGGAATCCGGAGTGGCTTTGGTGCCAAATTGGATGCTGTGAATGGTTGTTCCACCTCTGGCAGCGCGAGACCAAAGATCCTCCAGACTCCGTTGGGTAGGAGGCCGAGTGTCGGCGTCCGTCAAGAAGAACAAGACATCTGGACCTAACCCCAAAGCCATCTTCAGCGCATCCAGATGTCGGGTGCCGCCAACGGCCACCATGTCGCGGATATATCGCAAGGCTTCGCGTTTTGTGCGATCTTCTCCTCTAAGCAATCTTGGACCGGTGGCAGCTCCGCCGTAGGGAAGCGGAGTGTCGTTATAAAAAATGATCTGGAATTGGTGTGCCTCCCCCAGCGACTCGATGCTTTGACTTAATTCTCGCTTGGCGGCACGTAGTGGAGCTTGACCGTGACCATTCATGCTGTCAGAGCGATCAAAAACATAGAGAAAGCGTGTGCCTTCTCCCTCAATACCGAATACTGAGGTCTTTACTTTCGGCACGCCGCGATTTCCGGACAATTGGGCACCGCCATCGGCGAGCCCCACTCCGCCGGTGGCCTGCTCAGCTTGACCTTTGGCAGACACATCACCAGGGAGTAGTTGTGAAAGAATCGATTGTTCAGCACTGGCCAGTAGCTGGCCGCTTTCTGTCGTACTCTTGCTGAGCGCCTCAGCAGCCAATGCTGCGCTTTCGGAAGCGCTGGCATCAGAACTGCCCCCCGCGCTCGAGGAAAGTAGGAACGCTTCTTCGCCAGCTGCTTGGAACACTATGGCAACTCCCACAGGGCGTTCCGCATCTCCGCCGGTACCCTTGGGTTGGGCCCGCCAAATGGCACCAAGGATGAGAATCAGTGCCAGGTGAAACAACAGCGAAACCACCCAAGCAGGCATGCTTCGCAGACCGCCGCCCAATCGCGGTAATTCCGGGATATCACGTCGCTGCAATCGCTGAAATTCGTTGTTCGCCATGCAACCATTCTAACCAAGGGTAGGCCTACGTCGGCAATGGCAGCTTCAATGCCTTCTCTCCTCGGATCGACTCACCACCAATCGGCCAAGTGCAATTATTGAATACTTGTCTTCTGGATCGATTTGTGAATTCTGCCGATTTCCATCAAAGCAGCGGAGGAGTAAAGCTTGTTTAACTCGTAATCGAAAACGCCAGCTGCGACTGCGGGATCCGATTTGACCAATTTCTCGGCTTCCTCCAAGGTGGCAACATTAAGAATAAAGATGCCGCGTTTGGGAGGACAGTCAGACAGCGGACCTGCTAACACCAGTTGTCCTGCCTTGGCCAGCCGATCCATATTTGCAAAATGTCCGGCAAACAGCTTTCGAGATTCCGCAGGGTCGTCAACTTGAGTCTCGCCGGTCAGTAGCGTAACGAATACGTAGCTTTTCATCCCATATTCGTCGGCTCCCAAACGCTCGGCCAATTGCGCGTCGTAACCAGCATTTTCCTGTGGAGTATCCTCTTGGGCTGTCCCCGTTTCTTCGACCGCGGTCTGTGCAAACGCCAACAAACCACAGGCAAGAACGGTCGCCGATCCAATGCCGAAAAGTCTAAAAATGGCCATGATCATTCGTCTTTATTAAGGTGAAGAAGTAGCATCGCAAACTATCAATATATCCCCAAAGTCAATTGACAGACTCATCCGCCTATCCATGGGATTCAACTTTCTCACTGGGACTATTGTAAGCACCCGCCCCGAAGTTTTCCGCATGATTAGCCGCTTTGGCGTTAGCCACAGTTTTTCAGGTATCAGACACCTGTGCGCTGGTGCTTGATTTGGCAGAAAAAGGGACGGTTGCTTCTAGTAAGTGATCCACAGTGTGTCCGCCGAATAAAGTGTGTCCGCCGAATAAAAAATTGACTCTCGGACTCCTACATAACAAAATTCCCAATCAACCGAAACCGTTAGCGTCCTCGCCCTGAAAAAGAAGTAGTCCAAGTGCACTGCGGCTGATTGGGGATTTTCCGGGATGCTACTTATTACTTAAGCTGGCGCAGCGCGCCACCCAAACTACAGAGGTACGCGTGTTCCCGATCCACGACAACATACCTTCCCAGCGATTCCCGTTGGTCAACACAACCATCATTATCGTCTGCGGCCTGGTGTTTCTGATTCAGCTTACCCAGTTGCAGAGCGATGCCTTAGTGCTGAGTTTTGGGATGATTCCGGCTCGCATAGGTAACCCCTCCGAGCCAATCGAGGTCATCCACCAGATTCCTGTGCAGACACCCTATGGCATTCAGCTTCGAACGGAGCGTCAGCAGTTAGGACCATCCGCCGTACCGCCATGGATGACGCTGATTACTTGTATTTTCTTGCACGGTGGGTGGATGCACATTTTGGGCAATATGTGGTTCCTGTACATCTTTGGTGACAATGTCGAGGACCGGCTCGGACACTTGGGTTACCTGATTTTCTATCTTGCATGCGGAGTCGGTGCCAGCGCCGCGCACATGGCAATTAGTCCGCAATCAACGGTACCAACCATTGGCGCCAGTGGTGCTATCGCCGGTGTGATGGGCGCTTACTTCATACTTTACCCGCGAGCTATGGTCTTGGCGGTAATCCCAATTGTCTTCATCCTGCAGACGGTAGTTGTCCCAGCACCACTTTTCCTGGCCGTTTGGTTTCTGATGCAGTTTTTTCAAGGGACGATGTCCATCACTTCCGCCGCGAGCGCGGGAGTGGCTTGGTGGGCGCATATCGGTGGTTTCGCCATTGGCTGCGGCATTGCCTACCTTCTTCAGTCCAACAAACTGACTAACCCGCCAGTTCAAGAGAGACGACCGGGCACGGAGCGGATTGGACAATTCCGTTCCTTTCCGTAAGTACGAAATCAGAAACGTCACCCAAGAATCATCCACGCAGAAGCTTTTCGGCATGGGTTAGCCAGTTTGGCGTTAGCCACGATTGTTACTTAGTTGGTGAAACGTTTCACAAACTTATCATCGGAAACAGAGCGAATTTCCTTTGCTTAGGTACTCTACAGCTGATAGCCTGAAACTCAGTACCCAGCCCAAGTTTCTTTTCTCACTTCAATGCTATGTGTTAACGGAGCGCATCTCCATCCAATCAATAGAATCATGGAATTCGCAGAGAAAAAGCTTTTGAGAGGAGTCGACTATGACCGGATCAGCTATCCTCGCTCGTGAGATCATGACTCAAAATCTGATAACTCTTTCGCCGGACCTGGATGTCTTCGAGGCGATCGAACTGTTGCTTAGACGCCGGATTTCCGGTGCACCTGTCGTCGAATCCAACGGCTCCTATCTTGGGGTATTCTCGGAGAGTTCGTGCATGCGTTTTATCGTCAACGCGGCGTACGATGCCATGCCAGACGCAGGACTAATGCCTTTCGTCGATGGCGACGCGCCAACGATCGAACCTGATACTGACGTATTGACGATTGTTCAGACCTTCTTGAATCAGGGCACAAGACGTTTGCCTGTGTTGGATGCTGGGCGGCTCGTTGGTCAAGTCAGTCGACGCGATGTAATGCGAACTGTCGTCGAGCTGACTCGGGATAAGAAATGCGGCCATGCCGAGCTGCTTTACTTGTCAGCGCTCCAAGAGAGCCGCGAGCGTGTAGCTGGTCGACTTGGATAATCGCTTGGTGTGGGCTATAACCCGCTCATGCCAAAATCTCAACTTATCCCTGAACATCAAACGCTCTTGAATTTGGTCCGCCGTTCGGTGGAGATGCACCTGAATGCTCAGCAGGCAGGACATGGACTAGACCATACGCTGCGGGTGCTGCACTGGTCGCGCGTAATCCACGACACGGCCGGGGGGGATCTTTTGGTTGTCGAGTTGGCTGCATTATTGCACGATGTCGGCGATGCCAAATTTCATCAAGGGCAAGAGCTGGGCGGCAAGCTCTCGACAGAAATCCTGACAGAACTTGGTGTTGTAGCTGAGGTCATCGAGCGGGTGGTAAACGTCGTAGACAATATCTCTTTTCGCAAGGGAGTGCCCGCAACGGAACTGTCGCTCGAAGGCCAAATCGTACAAGACGCGGATCGGCTCGATGCTTTAGGTGCAATCGGCATTGTCCGCACAATCGAATTCGGCTGCTTCAAGGGACAGGCATTTCACACTCCGGAAGATCCTCGCCCAATCGAACAGCATGCTTCTGGTATTGGGCACTTCTTCCAAAAGCTTTTCCACCTACGATCTCTATTGAATACGGAAACGGCGCGACAGTTGGCCAAGCAACGCGAAAGGATCATGTACTCGTTTGTCGAGCAATTCTTGGCTGAATCCGCATGCTCATTATCACTCGATCAGAATTTCAAGACCCTCAATTGAACAGGTCTGGATTTTACGCAAACCGCATAACCTGTTTTCGGTCTGTGACATTCGTGAACAGTCCAGCCGAATTTGGTGGGTAAAGCCACTCCCGTTCCGAAGGCGCGGTACTGTTCAATCTGAAGCCAACAGTTAAGTTGACGTTGGATAGCCCGGTTAGGGGGTTGAAATGAAGTTCGGTGAATTCTTGCTTTCCAGTCGGACCGTGACTTGTGAACAGTTGCTACAAGCGCTGGTAACCCAAAAACAAAATGAAGCGAATGTCGTTCAGGCGGCTGTAAGATTAAGGATTCTTGCGCCACCCGCAGCGCTCGAAGTGCTTAATGAGGCCACGCGACTGTCGGAGAATCTTCGTGAAGTCACCACAGAGCGCTTTCTCGAAGTGGCGTTGTTTTCCAATGCGATCACTTCGCAACAAGCTGAAGATTTGCGTGAATTCTGCCAAAAATCAGTACCGCCTCTGGGACGCGTATTGATCGAACAGGGAGTTCTGCAAGAGTCTGACGTCCCAATTCTCATCAAGAAATTTATGGCTTGCAGCGCCAGCGAATGGTGCCGTGCGACGGTTCTTGCATCCTGCGCTGAACAACTCCAGTCGTAGCGCGTCCTGGGAATCCCTGACGGTAACTCATCTCATCTGACGCGGCACCAGTTCCGAACGGATCAAGGGATTGAACCACTGTTGGAAAGAGTTTACCATCTCACAGTGCGTCGGCGCGCAGTTTCTAGTGCAAACTGGACGAGACAGCACCATTCGTAAAGGCATCTAGCTGTCGAGCCGCCGCCAACCTCAGCAGGTGTTTTTGATCAATGGCACCTTTCAAAATTTATATGCATCCACGCAGAAGTTTTTCCGCATCGTTAGTGGCTTGGGCGTCAGCCATGGTTGCTTAGGTATTAGAAAACTTATGCCCGGTGCTTTATAAGATTGGCGTCGAATCGATACCCTCCTTGTTCAAGTTCAACGATCTATGAGTTTCTCTTGTTCACCTCCGGGCGGCTCGAACACGGGCAACTTGCTTGAATGCTTGCAGTCGTCTTTGCCGGACGCTTGGTTGCGGCTCAACTCCATCTATGGCCCGATCGTCTATCGCTGGTGTCGTAATGGTGGCGTTCGGGAGGCGGATGCGCCTGACGTAGTGCAGGAGGTCTTTGGGAGCGTGCTCACTAGCATTCTTCGGTTCCGTAAGGAAAAACCCGAAGATAGTTTTCGTGCCTGGGTCAGGACGATTACCAAGAACAAGATCGTTGACTATTTTCGCGCCGAGAGAAAACGGACGCAGGCAGTGGGGGGCTCGGAGATTCGCGACACGCTAGAGCAGCAAGCCTTTGTTGCGCCCAATGTTGAAGTTGGCCAAGACGGTGCCGACGACGATGGGCTAACCGAGCGTGTGCTGGCACTGATTCAAAGCGACTTTGATGAACGGACATGGCGTGCTTTTTGGAAGTCGGCCGTTGACGAATCATCTGTAGCCAGCATCGCCATTGATTTAGGAATGACTCAAGGTGCAGTAAGGCAAGCCAAGTATCGCGTTTTGCGACGATTGCGCGAAGAACTATCCGAATGGGAGTAGCGTTCGCTTAGCTTAGTCCCATGCAGGAAAGTACATGCCCAAATGAACAAGAATTGAAGCAACTTTCGCAAGGCAATCTCAATGAGTCGCGGGCTGCCTCGATCTTAAATCACGTCGAGCATTGCTCCAGTTGCGAGGCCGCGCTAGAATCAGCAGATGCCAGCAGCCATTCTCTAACAGCACGTGTTCGCCAGAGTGTTCGAAGCGACAAACGCCACGCTGCCCAAGGGCCCCACTCACAACTGCTCTCAGACCTGGTTGCATTTGAGCAGCGATTGGTTGGCGAACAAGGTGTGCTTCCAGCCTTTGAGGACCAGTTGCACAAAATCCGCGACTACCGACTGGTCGAATTGATCGGTGAGGGTGGCATTGGAAGGGTTTATCGAGCCGAGCATCTGCGATTGAAACGCACGGTGGCGATCAAATTGTTGCGCTATCCGCCACACCCAGCCTGCCCGATGCGACAGAGGTTCCTGAATGAAATGGCCATCATCGGCCAATTAAAACACCCAAATGTTGTCGAGGCTACCGACGCGGGTGAAGCGGGGCAAACACCGTTCTTGGTCATGGAGTTCCTGAATGGCGTTGACCTTTCCGTGTTGCTCAAAGAATGTGGACCGTTGTATGTTTCTGACGTTTGCGCGATCGTTCGACAAGTCGCGGAGGGGTTGGATTATGCGCACAGCCTGGGCTTGGTACATCGAGATATTAAGCCTTCCAATTTGATGCTCGAATCCAGCGGCTTGGTCAAAGTACTTGACTTGGGCTTGGCCTCGATACCTACTGCTGCTCGCGCCAGTTCGATTGAATCTGGTGATACTTCGCAGACGCCAGGCTCGGCGTCGCTCGGTGAGTCGCACACCGACGAAGCTCGCAATCGTTCGTGGATTGTGGGAACCGCAAACTATATCGCTCCTGAACAGGCCGTCGACCCATCGTCGGCAGATCATCGGGCCGATATCTATTCGCTCGGGCGAACCATACTTTGCTTGCTCACCCTGAATTCCCTTGAGCCCAGCGACTGTGAACGCAAGGAAGTATTGGCTGAACTCATTCAATCGAGACCCGGCGGCAAAGCCAATCAAGTTCCAGAGGAATTGATTTGTTTAATTGTAAACATGCTCGCGCGCGATCCCAACAGTCGAATTGGAACGATGCGCGAGGTCATTGCAGCACTGGACCGGATTACAGCCAAGCTACCTCAAACGCTTTCGGATTACGCAACGGGAAACGTAGCCATTGCTAAATCGTTGGTGGCGCTGAGGGAGCGTGCTTCACATTTCTTGGAGCATGCGCGGCAAAAGAAACGCATTATTGCTCAGCGTAGATCGCTAATGGCTGCGGCTGCTGTTGTAGCTTTGCTCGTAGTCGCCTTTTCGATTTTCGTCGTACCCGCCAAGGGGCACATCCAGATACAACCCAGTGCCCTAACCGCACGTATTCTTCTGACGAACGATAAACACGATGAGGTTGAGTTTGGTTCAAATTCCAAGACTTACCATGTCGAACCTGGGCACTATCAACTGACCGTCTCGGAGCCAAATGACGTGTTCGCGCCTACACACGCTGAAATCGATATCGATGGCAGCAGTCAGTTAGTTTGGAAACCAGTGTTGCAACTTAACCCACATCAACGGTTTCCATTGGTGCCGATATTCAATGCACCCGACGAATGGCCCGTAACTTTCAGGCTGTCGGACGACGCGACCCAGTTAATGGCCTTGATCGACGATACGACGATAATGATTTGGCACACCGAAAAGGCCCTCTTCGATACTATTTCGACCGATCGACTTTTTGCTCACGCCAACACCGCAACGAATGATCAACTCGATGTCCTGCAAGAGAATGAGTCTGAATTGTTGCTTTGGGTCCCATTTACAAACAGCCAAGAAAGATTGAAGTTCAAATTGGATGGTTCCCATAATGTCTCAGCCAGCGCCATCTCAATGGATTCAAAATACTTAGCAAGCGGTGACCAAGAGGGCAATGTGACCATATGGACAATTGGAAATGCATCGCTCATCGAGACTCTTCAGCCAGTCAACTCTCGCGTGAATTGTTTGTCCTGGTCGGTCGATGGCAATAAGCTGGTCGTGGGAAGTGCCGACGGCCAGATAACTATTTGGGACCGGACAACGCGGACGTATATGACACCATGGGATGCACACGCACCGACCGGCGTGACCAACGTCGAGATTTCGCCGTCGGGCGAGTACTTGCTATCCACCGGAGTGGATCGGTTCGTGCGGACTTGGGAATTGCAGTCTGGTGAACTATTAGTATCGATCCCTCACCCTCAACCCGTCGAAGACTGTGATTTTGTCGCTGCGACCGATTGGGCAACCACGGCCTGTCGCGATGGATATGTGCGTCTAGTGGATTTGAAATCTGGTCAAGTGCTGGCGCAGGCTCCCACCGAACGCAGCTACCCTAGTATCGTTCGATTCGTTCCAAGCAAGCAGGAGGTTTGGGGAATAACCAAAGATCGCGTGTTGCTGACTTGGTCGGCGAGTATCGCCGTCTCCAACTCGGGGGAAACCCTGATGAATGTTCCGCAACGAACCCTGCCGCAGTTGACCGAAGTGCGGACCATCTCGGCCCATGCATCTCGTGTAACCAGTGTCGATTTTCATGGTCCCATGATCGTTTCAGGAAGCGACGACTACCTGGTCAATATTTTTGACTGGAAATCGGGGACTCGACTCGCAAGTCATGAACAACATTTACATTTCGTTTTGGATGTTGCCTTTATTCCCCAGTCCGATTGCGTGATATCGACGGGGATGGACCAACAGACTCATGTCTGGAACTTGAAACAACAGCTGAAAATTGCGAGCACGGAGACGCAGGCAAGTTCCGCCAATTCCGTTGCCGTTAGCAGCGACGGCCAATTCTTCGTGCTCGGATTTCTCGATGGAACCGTGAAGGAGTTTGACACGCTTACTTGCACTTTGCAGAATCAAATCTCCAAGCATGCGAATGAAGTGCGCGCGGTTGCGATTACTCGCGACAACCAGTATGTAGCGTCTGGCGACTGGAGTGGAACGTTGCACGTATTGAATCGCAGTACCAAGGAGATAACGCCAATCAATACCGATACGATGAACCTGGAGACAATCGCCCTCAGCCCAGATTGCAATTTGCTGGCTGCCTCCGGTTTTGATGCGTCGATTGAGATCTGGGGTCTATCGACTATGTCCCGCTTAAGAAAGTTGGAAAGTGGTCACGACGGTCCCGTCACCAAGCTAGAGTTCTCACCTGATGGATCGTTGTTAGCCACTGTAGGGCGTTTGGGCGTCGTCAAAGTTTGGCAGACTTCGGATTTTGAGCTTCTCTATTCAACAATCGCCCACAACGACACAATCCGAGATGTGGACTTTTCCGACGACGGCACCTGCCTAGCCACTGCAAGCCACGATGGATTGATCAAAATTTGGTCATTGCCGACCAAGCCTTAGCTTAGGGTCCCGCAGCAGGTCACTCATGAATAAGCTAGATCGCTTCCTCACTCGAAACAGCTTGAGGGCTCGGCCGCTGCTGCTGGAAAGAGTGCTTAATTGTCCGCCCGAATTGTGTTGCACGATGGAGTACTTGGGGTAGCCAGCGGGGTGGAATCAGGCGGTAGCGGACGCAGTCGCTTGGCGCTGCGCCAAGACGATGCTTATAGATTTCGTTTCCACGCAAATAGTCCAAGAATCTGACGGACTGCTGACATGCTTGACGTATTACCAGCAAATTGAGCAGCCGACCGATACTTTGCGATTCCCAATTTGGATCTCTGCCCGTCTGGTAGACATAGTATTCATCCGGGTTGCAAAGCACTAACTGGCTGGCGATTGGCACATCTTCGGCGTGCAAGGAGAACACCTTGCATTGTTGGCGCTCTGCGAATCTTTCACTGGTGGCCACTAGGAACGATTCGAATCGTTCGTCGCTGAAACATCCTGATCTGCCAGAGGATTCCCAACGTTGCTGGTGCAGAGTCTTGAGTGACGCAATCGACTTGCGCATCGAATCGGCCGATTCAGAAAC
>JAGQPR010000298.1 GCA_020426625.1 Planctomycetales bacterium | reverse complement strand
TGCGTTTCGCGGTAGGCTGCTTCGCAGCTACCAAACGGGAATTGGGAATCTAGGTCCAATAGCTGCAGAGCGTTAGCTCCGGTCTTCCGTCTAGGTTTCCACATGGAACAAGCCTTTTATGACAGAATCTATTTGGTAAATACCCAGCTGATCAGCTTTGCAAAAGAAGGTGCTTGCCCCTGAGACAACACGCCAATACGGAAGACCTTGCCAGCCGCCCACACGCAAGCCAATGCAAAGGCCACAACTAGAATCGTACTGAGTACGATCTCCCACGAAGCAGGGCCAGGTGGAATGGCGATCCGCACAAACATCAACATGGGGGTGGCTGGTGGAAATAGTGAAATCACCTTGGAGAAGGTGCTGGACGGTGAATCCAGGATCGGTCCCATACAAAACATGGGAATGATTACCAACAACATGACCGGAGTCATCAAACTCTGCGCGTCCCTGATTTCCGAACAAGCAGCACCGATCGCCGAGAAGATCGAGCCAAAAATGACCAGGGCGACAAATAGGTAAAAGACGAACCAGACGTACAGTTCGGGTCGCACGGCGTCGCCGTATCCATACGAGTAGGCGAGAGCGAATGTCGCAGAAAGATAGATAGCCGACAGCGTTAGTCCCACGGCGACTGAGCCTAAGAGCTTGCCCAACATCAGCTGAAACGGAGTGATCGAAGATACCAGGAACTCGGAAATCTTCTGCATCTTCTCTTCCAGAACGTTGTTGAGCATGGCGGGCGCAACAGACATGATCATCATGAACATCAGCATCAAACCCGCGAAAGGCACGGCGAACGTTAGAATGCGGTTCTCCTCCTTGGCTTCTTTGACTTGACCATCGGCGTCTTTCTCCACCAAACCGAATTGTTTGACGGGTATCTGCTGGGTCAGGGCAGCGACACTTTCTGGCGACAATTGCATTTCTTCGATGTGGATCCGTTTAACCTCGCCGTTAACGACTCCCCGCAGCCAGTTCAACAGAGTTTGGTAACTCGGGGTCTGAGTATAGTAACTGACTTGACCGGGCTGGGCAGCATCCAACACGTTGGCATCAATAACCGCATACGCAAATAATTCACCCTCTTTTACCCTACGAGCCAATTCGATATCGAAGCGGTCTGACGAACCATCTTCGACCTTGAATTCTTCGATCAAGAACTTAGCCTGAGTCTGTTTCTTATTGCCATCTTCCTCAGTGAAAATCTCCTGCTCGTTGCGATGTGCTGCAGACTTCTCGATCGTTTGGTAGATGCGACCAGTCTTATCCACCACTGCCAACTTGCGCTCCGACAGGTCCACTTGGTCGCGGGTTAACAACTGAACGACAATGGCTCCTCCCATAAACACGGGCATCATGAACAACCCGATCAGAAAGGCCTTGCTGGTAATGGCAATTAGATATTCGTTGCGGGCAACGACCAGTACTTTATTCATGACGCTGCTCCGAATTCGGCGTTCTGGTTCTTGGAAGATTGTGCATCCATTGAGGCTTCTGGGCCTGCGATACGAATAAAAATATCATGCAATGATGGCTGCGTAATTTCAAAATGCTGAACAGATCCTCGACTCACTAAGGTTCGCAAGATTTCTTGCGGATCGCCAGCCACTTGCAACTCTTGATAGCGGCCCATGTCCACGACGCGCTGCACACCTTGAATCTGATGCAATTGCTCGCTTGATCCATCCCACCGGAGATGAATTGAGTCGGCTCCGTACTGCGACTTGACGGATGCCAACGTCCCGTCCAGGACTTTGTTGCCTTTGTAGATCATGAACACGAAATCGCACATCTTCTCTGCGACTTCCATATCGTGCGTGGAGAAAATCACCGTTGTCCCAGCTTCCCGCAATTTCAAGATGGTGCTGCGTATCGCCTCCGTGTTGACGGGATCCAAACCTGAAAACGGCTCGTCCAAGATCAGTAGCTTTGGACGGGCGATAATGGATGCGATGAACTGAACCTTTTGCGACATGCCCTTAGACAGAGTTTCAATCTTTTTATTGGCCCAGTTTGTCAATTCAAAATGCGTCAGCCAACGTTTGGCTTCACTGCTGGCCTCGGCAGGTGACATCCCCTTGAGCGCGGCATAATAGAGTAGCATCCTGCGGACAGTCAGCTTCTTATACAATCCGCGTTCCTCCGGCAGATAGCCGAGCTGATCGTTGGCTGCCGCAGCGGAATCAGCCCCTAACACGTGGATTGAACCTGAATCGGGATGGATTATCCGTAGGATCATGCGGATCGTAGTCGTTTTGCCCGACCCGTTGGGGCCAATGAATCCATACAACGATCCCTGCGGGACCTCTAGCGACAAGTTGGAAACAGCTAAGTGTTTGCCGTAGGTCTTGTTCACGTTGGTTATGTTTACGACTGACAATAGTCTACCTTTCGCTGTTTCAGGTTCTCGCAACGAACAGAGCTTTGCAAGTTGTGGTGGTTCATGCTCAACCTATGGATCGCGGCATGGATGTAACGGCTGATATCAAACCAAGACTGGGCGCTGTGGTTCACTAGCCACTCGCGTGCTTGGCTTGGAAGCGCTCCATCCAGCCCAATCCCTCGCGAGTGCCAACTCGTGGACGATATTCGCATCCGATCCAACCTTGGTAATCGGACTCATCGATGCTTGTCAATGCGGTCGCATAGTCAATTTGGCCAGCATCAGGTTCGCCTCGGTCGGGCGTGTTGGCGATCTGAATATGTGCTGCTTTGCCAAGGTAAACTTCCAGCGAGGCCAACACATCCCCGCCCATCATGCGGTGATGGTAAAGGTCGAATTGTAATCCGAGCCTAGGGTGATTCACACTGCCGATGAATTCATGAACTTGGCCTACAGTATTGAAGAGATAATCTGGCACGTCCCTGCTATTGAGCGGTTCAATCAGAAGGCAAACATTCTGTTGTGCCGCGTAGGGCAGCAGCAATTCCAAATTGTCGCGCAAGGTCTGTTCACGCGCCCCACGCGACCGCAAGCCAGACATCAAATGCAATAGCCCACACTTCAAGTCGGCCGCCTGATCGATCGCTTGAAAAACCACAGATCGGCATTCCGCTTCTCGACCAGCGATGGCCGCAATGCCTCGATCTCCTTTTCCCCAGTCGCCCAGTGCGGTGTTGAACATCACCAGTTTCAGCGAGTGAGATTCGAGCAGATCGGCAATTTGTTGTCTAGGCAATCCGCCAAAATCGATGAATTCGACGCCGCGAAAGCCGCTTGCAGCTGCGGCCGCAAAGCGGTCTGCAAATGGTATTTCGGTAAACAAGAAACTCAGATTAGCGGAAAAACGCAACATGTAGGCGAGTTGATGAGTTGAGGAGGCGAGCAAAATTGGCAATAGTTCTCGTGCCGAAGACTTAGGACAGCCGTCGGTACACTTCATGTTTCGCCCAAAGGTCCAACGAATGTTTCTACTAAAGGTCCAACGAATCGAGCTCATCGAGCAGGCTGTCCAATTCGTCAGGCTTCTTTTTCGTGGCAGCTGACTGCGCTAACCTGTCGCTCAAGTCAGAATGGGACTCGACCGGCGCGCGACCGGCAAGTATCAACTGCTCATCGCGTTCCCGTGCGGCTACGGCAGCAGGATCCTCATCGCTTTCCGGAGCGCCAAAGAGTTTGGATAAGTCAATCTTGAGACCGCTGGAATCGACTGGCGCGCCTGCAATGGCCGGAGTCTTGTGCTGCGGAAAAATGATTGCATTCTGCGGGCATACGCGACTGCAGGCTGGGCAACCCTTGCGGCAATTGTCTGGCTGTTCAACGAGGATCGTATCAACCGTATCGACGCCATAAACGCCGAATAGACAAAAATCGATGCATTCCATGCAGTTCGTGCAGCGGCTGAAATCGATTACCGGATACCATCGTCGGGTCGCGTGCTCAGTGATGGTCAATACACTGCTCGCACCGAACAAAGTGTTCTTATGGTTAGCATTTTCCATTTCCGCGCCGGATTGTGCGCCTACATAAGAATCATTGGTGGGCGTAACAAACCGCTGAAGCGTTTCGGGCATGAACTTGGGCAGCGAATGGCTTTCCGCCATTGATGGGCCACCTCCAGCCAACGATTGATCGGAAGCAAGTTGCTGAATCCGTGCGACTTCTTGCACATAGTCCTGCACCTGGGTACTAGTTCTCAGGTCGATCGAATAGATCATTCGGGCCGGACGAGGTTGAGACGCAATCACGCGTTCGTCATCAGCTTGATTGCTACTGTCCAACTCTTTGTCCAGTTCTTCATCCTGCTCATCGTCTCCGTCCAGCTTTAAATAGACTTCACCTTGTTGACCTCGAATTCCATTGCGATCGAGAATCCAATGGGCCGCGCGATCGTAGAGCCAACTGAATAGCACAATGTCCGAATCGATTTCCTTGAGCTTTCGGTAGACTTCGCCATCGCGTGCCAAATCATACAAATGGGGAACACAAACTACCTTGACGCCCGGCAGATTTGCCAGGCAATCGGCGATGCCTTGCTCAAGCTCGCGCTTTTCCGGATTCCGGCTCTGCCCTGCAGACAGCACAGCTGTCAATTGGCGAATGGGCTCTTGAATTTCAGGCATTGGCTTGTCCCTTGATTGTACGTTGGGCAACCTGCCAAGCGGCAGACAAGTGCTGCAAATAGTCGTTCGAGCTGAGCAATGGCGATTCATCGCCATTGATTTCAAACAGCCATCCTCGACCATATTTATCGACGTTGATCATACTAGGATCCTCCAGCAATTGTCGGTTGAGGTCAGAGACACGTCCCGCGATCGGGCTATACAGACTGCTCTCAGCTTTCTTGCTCTCGATCGATCCAATTTCCTGCCGTTCGGATAATTCCATTCCTGGCTCGATGGTCAGGTCGAGAAAGTAGACGTCTTGCAAGAGTCGGACGGCATAAGCGGAAAAACCAAATCGCCAACTACCGCTCGGTTCCCGGCTGGCCCACATGTGGTTTTTGGCATATTGACGGTCGACTGGGAAAACTGCCTGGTATTCGCCCATCATGAACACCAACTCGGCGCTCATGTATAACGAACTCCGCGGAATTCGGCCTCGAAAAAGGCCGGAAGCAGCCCGTCGACTCGCAGCAAACCTTCAGTGGTCAGCTCGATGCGATCTGCATCTTGAAGAAGGTAGCCTTCGTCGGCGTAATGTTGCCAAGTGTCGGCGTACTCCGCGAGAATGTCGACACCGAATTTCTTTTCAAAGTAATCGGCTTCGAGATAACCTCGCTTTAGCAACAGAATCAATTCGCGGATGAGAGCTTGCTTGGCGGTGGGAGTAAAAGCTCGTCCCAATGGCAGGCGGCCCTCGGACAGCGCACCGATATATTGGTGCCATTCGGGCAAATTCTGATAGTGCACTCCCGATAGGTGCCCAAAAGAAGCGATACCGGTGGCCAATAAGTCTGAACCCTTCCACAAGTTGTCGCGGTAGCTGAAGCTGACTTTGGACGGGTCCTTGATCATGGTGTAGGCAGAACTTTGTGAATACCCAGCCTCAGCGAACTGTTCGAAGGCGAATTTCACCCACTCGCGTTTGGTGGTCCAGTCGGCTACTTGCGAATCGGCGGCCTGCTTTAGAATGCCCTCGGAATAGACCGTGTTGAAGGGCAGTTCCATCTGGTAAATCGTCACGCTTTCCGGGGACAGTTCCAAAGTCTTGGCCACATTGTCTTTCCAGTTGTCCCAAGATTCTCCCACCATGCCGGAAATCAAATCGATATTGACGTTGGGGAAGTCCGCGGCCTCAATCCATTCCCAGGCGCGAAACACCTCCTTGGACAAATGGGCTCGGCCATTCTCTTCCAATATGGCATCGTTAAAATTCTCAATTCCAAGGCTTAATCGAGTCACGCCCAGCTCTCGCAACGTTTGCACTTTGGATTCGCTGAGTGTTCCGGGTTCGCATTCGAACGTCACTTCTTCCGCTTTGTCCCAATTGATGTTGGCTCGCAGGCGGTCAACCAAACTCGTCAACTGTTTTGGTGAAAGAAAACTAGGCGTACCTCCGCCAAAGTAAACAAACCGAAACGGTCGCCCTCCCATGGCAGGCTGCTGACTTACCAGCTCAATTTCCTTGCACAGAGCTTCAACGTAAGTCTCAATCTCATTGGCGTTCTTGCCGGTAAAGACTTTGAAATAGCAAAACTTACAACGCTTGCGGCAAAAGGGGATATGCAAGTAGAGCCCAAGCGGCACGCTGCCCGGTTGGCGCTGCATGGCGGCCTGTATTTGGGGCAAGAATTCAGACTTCCACTGCGAATAAGGTGGATAATTGGAGATGAAATAGCTGCCGACTTCGGTCTTAGTTGAGTCTACGGACATGTGCTTACTTCTTGGCTCCAAAACAAAAGATAGTTCCACGATCATTGGCAACAACCAGCTTCCCATCAGAAACGGCAGGTGCGCCCCGGAAACCGGCCTTCACCTCCATCATCCATGTTTCTTTGCCGGTCTGTAGGTCAAATCGGAGAATTCTGCCATCCGCGGCGGCAACAATTACACTATTTCCGGCAATTATTGGCGAGGCCTCAGCTACTTTGCGCAGTGTTTGTTGCCACAGGATCTGACCGGACTTTGCGTCCAGTGCGAAAACTCGCTTTTTTTGTTAACTGGATGCTACGACTTTCCCATTGGCAACAGCCACAGAATTCTTGAATTCGCCGCCCAGCGATTCGTCATTAAACCGCCAGCGCGGCTGAACCTCGCCAGCAGGAAAAGCTAGGATTTCGCCGGCGTAGGTCGGTACGAAAATCGTGTTGTCCATGACGCTGGGCGTGCTGCCCGTGGGCGCCGAAATGGAAACGGGTTCGCTGATGGCCTTGCCTGATTCCACGTCCACGATGTGCAAGTGTTCATCGCAGCCCCCCAGGTAGGTAATTCGGCCAGCCAAAGTCGCCGAACATTGCAATTGGTTACCAGTCTCGTATTTCCATACCAGTTGCCCATCTAGCTTGTTTAGGCAGTACAAAGTGCCTTCTTCGGAGGTCACGAGCAAGGTGTCACGGTAGAAATTTGCCCCGGCATCGATCTGAAGAGATGCATCAAACATCCACTTTTCTTTCCCCGTGGATGCGTCGAGTGCGCGAAACTTGCCCTCGTAATCTCCGACGTACAATACACCTTGATCATAGGCGGGCGAGGCAACGAAAACGGTGTCCAATTCCAGTTTCCATTTTTCCTTGCCCGTTTCCAATTCGACGGCGACCACACGACCATCGTAGTCACAAGCGTAAACGATTCCGTCAACGACGATGGGGCCGGACTCGAAGCCAATTCCCTCAAGCTTGTATTCCCACAGCAAATCGAGGTCGGCAGGCAACTCCTCAGTCGTCGCCCCCGTTCCCGCAGCATCGGCGCGACTCAACGGCCAATTCGCGGCTTGGCATTTGCCGAGTCCGCATAGTGCGCTCAGCAAAAGCATGCTTGGTAAAGCTCGATACAAGGCAACCGATTGCATTTACATTCCACTCCTAACTGGCAACTCGCGTCGAATACGTACGCTGATAAATCTCTTTGAAATCAGCTTGACTTAATGGTCGCGGATTGAACGTTCCAGTCCACTGGCTGGTCGCGTCTTTTGCCAACTGCTCAATGGAGTCCTCGGCGACACCAACCATTTGCAATTGAGTTTCCAAACCTGCGAGTGCAACCAGTCTGGTCACAAATTCGGAAAGCAGCGAAGTGGCCGATTCTCCGGTGCAACTCTTGCCCAAGTCCGTATGCGCTACATCGCGCCACAATTCATCGTACCACGCGCCGACTTGCTGGCCATTGAAACAGATCACTTGCGGTAGCATCAATCCAACCGCTTGACCATGCGTGATACCAAAGCGCGCGGTCAAAGGATTCGCCAACGCGTGCGCCGCGCCAAGCATGCTTGTTTCGATGGCCAAACCCGCAAAAAATGCTCCCAGCTGCACCCGACTGCGAGCCTCCAGGTCGCCTGGAGCTTGCAACACGACGGGCAGACCGGAGCTGAGCAACTGCCAAGCCTGCCTGGAATAACATACGCTAAGCGGATTGCGACGTAGCGTAACATACGATTCCAAGGCATGGGAAACCGCATCAATGCCAGTCAGGGCCGTGATTCTCGGAGGCTGTGTCACGGTCAATTCGGGATCAAGGACAGCAATTCTACATGCAGCTCGAGGGTCACCGCAGGCCATCTTAACATGAGTTTCTTGCTGGCTGATTAGCGCAAACGATTGTGCTTCGCTGCCAGTTCCGGCCGTCGTGGGGACGGCGATCATCGGCAGCATGTCGCCAGTCGCTTTTCCCACACCCCAATAATCTTCCATGCGTCCACCACAGGAATAAATGAAATTCATTCCCTTGGCACAGTCCATCGAGCTGCCACCACCCAATCCAATCAATAGGTCTGGTTGGCAGCGTTGTGCGACTGCCACGCCAGCCGCGACATCCTCCGTCGACGGATTCTCGTGTACACCGTGGAAGGCATCTACCTGTATTCCCGACCGTACTAGGGCATCCACGCCGCGCTGGAAGTGACCAGCGGCCACGACTCCCGGATCGCTGACGACCAAAGCGCGACTGCAGCCAAGCTGAATGGCCAATTCACCCAATCGGTCAATTGTGCGAGGTCCGAATACTAAGCGCGTCCGATGCTGAAAATCGATAGGTTCCATTCGAAGCGACAATCTCTTTTCTGGAAAGTTATGTCCATGGCAGTTAGCTTCCTTGCTTGCCATCCACTGGCGGCACGCTAGCTTTTCACATTCAACGACAGCAGCAAGGCCAAACGACCATGGGAGTCAGTTCCGGCGAAGGTCTCCATCATAGCTCAAAAGCAGGACCTTTGGATCGTACCGTGCTGCTTGCCACTATAAACCCGCTCGATGCCGCTTCGGGCCTGTCAAATCCGCTCTTAGCGTGGTGGAAACAACACTGCCCTGAAGAACTGCGACTGATCAGCATGTCTCCAGGCCGACAAGCGCTCAAGAGACTAAGTGTCGACCTACGTCTTTCCTGGTTGACGTCCCAAACCTAGAATCTCGTTCTAACTGTTGTAAGGGACTTCTCGCAATCGATTACGGTCTAACCTTGCATTAAGTTTGCCACCTCAGCAATTGCACCCTGCTAAATCGCGGGTTTGGAAAGTGGGAGAAGTCTCATACCCTACGTTTTTCCTGCAGATTTAAAACTTTTTACGAATTCAGTCCGTTTGCCCCAACTGGAGCTGATTTTGTTCAATGCGCCCAGATTGCCACGTTCCATTCAAGAGCTAGACCTCCGCTACTCATTCAAACAAACTTGAGATCCCCCATGGACATTCGCACAATTACCACCTCACGCTTGACTGAAAGCGTGATTGCCGTACCACCTCTCGCCCGGGACCGCAATCTGCAACTGGATGCAGGTCAGAACCGCCGGCTGATTCAGTTTATGGAAGCTGGCGGCATCACCACGCTACTCTATGGTGGCAATGCAGTCCTTTATCACGCCCGCGTCAGCGAGTACTCCAGCCTCTTGCAGATGTTAGTGGAATCCACGTCAAACGATACGCTGGTCGTTCCCTCCGTCGGTCCCGCATTTGGAACCATGATGGATCAAGCGGAAATCCTGCGGGATTTCGATTTTCCTACAGTGATGGTGCTTCCGCAGAAGGAGATTGCCGACGCGCATGGAATCGCCAGTGGCATCCGTCGATTTGCCGAAGCACTCGGCAAACCCATCGTACTGTACTTGAAGCATGACCAATGGTTGCCCAGCGAACTGGTCGGCAAAATGCATCGCGGAGGCATAATTTCCTGGATTAAGTACGCAGTTGTCCGTGACAACCCCGCTGAAGATCGCTATCTGAGTGAAGTGCTCGAGCACGTGCCAAGCGAAATCCTGGTGAGTGGAATCGGCGAACAACCGGCAATCGTCCACTTGCGCGACTTCGAAATCGCCAGCTTCACCAGCGGTTGCGTTTGCGTAAATCCCAAACTGTCGATGAAGATGCTACGAGCCATTCAGTCCAAGGATTACGACTTAGCTGAGCAGATTCGCATCCAGTTCCAAGGGCTGGAAGACCTGCGAAATGGTATCAACCCGATACGTGTCTTGCATCGCGCCGTTGAATTGGCGGACATCGCCGAGACTGGTCCCATGTATCCCATGCTTGGCGAATTGACCGCAACGGAAACTTCCGATGTTGGTGCTGCTGCGAATGCATTGAAAGCGCTCGAGTAACGCTCGAATAGCACTTTCCTTGGAATCGGCAGAAAACCCGCCGAAAAAAATCCTGTCGACCGCCGGGCCTAAGCTTAGCTAAGCTTCGAGTAACACGAGTTTTCCGCGCGACCCCAGGTTAGTTAACAGCGCCGCAGGGCGAACGAACGGTGGTTTGATTATCACAAATTGCGTCTC
>JAGQPR010000297.1 GCA_020426625.1 Planctomycetales bacterium | reverse complement strand
TACCATGCACTACTGGTAAGCAGGTAATGCGATCGCTAATGGCAAATGGAGATGGGATTGGTGTGGATCGATTCATGGTTGCTTTCGCCAAACGTTGGTCGCGGGAACACATCAGCTTATCAAAAAAGCGGCAAGAATCTTCCGTCGTGTCATTCCATCTTCGACATTTTTTGCACGAAGCGATCGCTGGGGTACAAGCTAGCTATAATGCCGTCAGGTAATCCAATTGGAATTCACATAAGCATCCACGCAGAGGTTTTTTAAAGTATTTAGCGGCTTTGGCGTTAGCTACGGTTGTTCAAGTATCAGAAAACTTGTGTGTTGGCGTTTAGGTGCTTATGACGTAATGAGGCTGTTGTGGGGGGCGGGTGATGTTGATTCGATTTTTGTTCTTGCTCATGTTGCAAGCGATATTGCCAATACAGGGGCTGCTTGCACAAACCGGCGACCTGTGTGTAGAAATTCCCCGGTTGCTACCGCCTGAAGGCTTGTCGGCACCTGAGGCCCGAGTTGCAGCTTGGCAGCAGCGATTGTCAACAATCGACAACTCGCTTGCGGCCTACAGAGAATCGGAGCTGGAGGCAGACGTGCAGGTACTTACCAAGGCATGTCGGTATGCAATTCAGTTGAGAGAGTTCTATCGTGAAAGCGACTTCGATAAAATCGACCGGCTGCTGACTCTTGCAGAACAACGCGTTGCAGCATTAAAAGCGGGGGCACCCATGTGGCACCGAACTCCGGGCAGGCAGGTGCGTGGGTTTCGCTCGGACGTTGACGGCTCCGTGCAGCCCGTTGGCCTGATTGTTCCAGCTGAGATGCGGGAAACACAGGTGCCGCTCTACGTCTGGTTACATGGACGTGGTGACAAGACTACAGATTTGCATTTCATTTGTGAAAGATTGGACAAAGACGGACAAATCAAACCTGGGGGGGCAATTGTCATTCATCCTTTCGGTCGTCAGTGCGTGGGCTACAAGTCAGCGGGAGAGACCGATGTACTCGAAGCAATTGATTTCGCCTGCAAGAACTATCCGGTCGATCGTGAGCGGATTGTCCTTATGGGCTTCTCCATGGGTGGTGCGGGAGTTTGGCACTTGGCAGCACACTACACAGATCGCTTTGTGGCAGCCAGTCCAGGAGCTGGATTTGCCGAAACCGCGCGCTACCAAGGGTTGAAGCCCGAAAACTACCCGCCCCTGTACGAGCAGATGCTTTGGAACATCTATGATGTTCCGGGCTACACAAGAAACCTGTTCAATATCGATTTCGTAGCCTACAGCGGAGAAGAAGACAAGCAGATTCAAGCTGCCAGGGTGATGGAAGAAGCGTACGCAGCAAACGGAAGAACGTTGCGGCACATCATCGGGCCTGGGATGGGACATAAATACCATCCGGATTCGTTGGCTGAGATCATGGAGATCATGGCAAGAGCGGTTGCACCCGGAAAAACCCAGGAAGCCAAAAGTCATTTGTACGTTCAGACCAGACATCCGCGGTACGGGAGACACGAATGGCTGGAAATCGATGGTCAAGAAGAACAATATCAGAACACAGTTGCCGAAGCGCAGCTTGCGCCAGCGCCGGATTCGGGAGCTGGCAGCGATGAGCTGTGGACGATCGCGACCCAAAATGTGGCTAGGCTTCAAATAAGGGGAGATTATCCGGGCGGCCCGCGAAGCGCAGTAGTAGTCGATGGAACTGAGGTTTCCCTTTCACGGGGGACCGATACTTTGCTTGCCAAACAGCAGGGCAGGTGGGCAGTCGTCGATCGCTACGCTGCCGTTCGCAAACACCCAGGGCTTTCCGGCCCCATGGATGACGCTTTCATCGATCCATTCTTGGTGGTCTTGCCTACATCCAGTCGCGGAGAGGGTGTCACTCCCGTTGACCAGTGGGTCCAGTGCGAGTCGCAGGCATTCTTGCGAAGATGGCGCGAGTTATTCCGTGGCGAAGCGCGCGTCAAATTGGATCAGGAGGTTACGCAGCAGGATCTGAACCATTATCACCTGGTGATTTGGGGGACGCCACGGACCAACAGCGTTCTCAACCGCGTCTTTCGGGCAGGTGCAGACCGCCACTGGCCACTCAGTTGGGGAAATGACCGAATTGACGTGGGGCAATTCTCGTCTGATTCCAGTGGCCAAGTATTGCAAGCCGTCCAGCCAAACCCGCTTGCACCGAGCAAGTACGTTGTCATCAACTCCGGACCAACATTTCGTCAGGCCCATGACCGCACGAATTCGCTCCAAAATCCCCATCTTCCCGACTGGGCGGTTGTGTCGCTGGAGCAAGAACCTGACGACGAGCGGCCTGGGAAGATTGTCAAAGCGGGTTTTTTCGACGACTCTTGGCAATATTCTGCTTCGCTGACGTGGTGATGCGATATTGAGCAGAATCGACTTGACTTCTATACTTACCTGCAATGGTCACTGGAGGTTTTCGTACCAATCCAATCGCGTTGCCTGCTGACGTGGGCGGTCGTGCGTCTATCATTAACGTGACTTCAATGGCTCGCTATCCAACCCCGTGATGGTTTCATCCATTATGGAGGTGGGGCGGCCCGCGCAGAATCTGCAACTGCCGATGGCACGCGTTCACCGCAGCCAGGTCTTTCGGCAGGAATTAACGGACAGGTCTCCCTGGCAGGAATTAACAGATCCAAAGGCAAATCGGATGAAGAGCGACCGTCGCCACGAACTTGAACAAAATGTACTAGCTGACCGGCTGGGAGCTGGTATTGAATCGGTACAGTCGTTTCTTCCAACCGCAATTGGTGCGATTGTTGTGGTCACCGTGTTGGCGTTGGGCTGGGGGCTCTACAGTAGCAGCTCACAGCGAAAGGCGTCCGCAGCTTGGACGGATTACTATTTTAATCTCGAGGCTGGTGACGCTGATGCCTTTGCGGATATCGCTGAAAAATATGACGGCAGTGTGGCAGGTGCTTGGGCGTTGCAGACGGCTGGCAATGGTTACCTGGAAAACGGCCTGCAAACCTTGTATGTGAATAAGGCAGATGGCGAGGCCCTAATTCAAAAAGCCATTGACGAGTTTTCAAAACTAGAGAGTCAGTCCGATCCCGTGCTGCGTTCAAAGGCCCTGTTGGGCTTGGCTCAAGCGTATGAGTCCCTGGGCGAAATTGACAAGGCGGCAGGATACTACGATAGGGTGGCCAAGTCGACAACTCAGCCGCGTCTGATCAGCAAGGCGAACGAGCGGATTGCATTTCTGAACAGCCAGCCTGGCAAAGAGTTTTATGCGTGGTTCAAGTCCTATGCACCCAAACCTGGGGCGGCAATTACGCTTCCTGAAAACTTCTTGAATCCTCCAACCACTCCAGATATTGAATTCTCAGTGCCAGGTGATACTTCAGGATCGCCACCGACTGATGGATCAGGTGCCAATTTGCCTGTGCTGGATCCCGAAGATCTTCCCAAAATTCCCGATGTGGCTGAACCGCAAGGGGAACTAGAACTGACACCACCGGCTGACGGAGTTGCCGACGAAACCTCTGTTGATACCAGCAGCGGCGAGTAACCTTGAGCCAGCCGGCGTACCTCCCGCAGAAACATAACCCGTGTTAGATGACGCACCAGCCACGACACTATTCCAGCATATCGTTGACGAGTCAGAGAATGGTGAACGCGTCGACGCGGTTCTAGCTCTCTTGCTGGATGGTTATAGCCGCGTATTCATCCGCAAGGTGGTGCACGAAGGTGGTGCTCGCGTTGAAGGGGAGCGAGTCAAACCTAGCTTCCGAGTGCGAGCTGGGCAGCAAATCGAAGTTGACCTACCTCCGCCTCCAGATGATGGTCCTCGACCCGAGGAGATTCCGCTATCGGTCCTGTACGAAGACGAGGCGATCATCGCCATCGACAAGCCAGCTGGCATGGTAGTGCATCCAGCCAAAGGCAATTGGAGCGGCACGTTAGCCAGCGCGCTGGCATTTCGATTTCGCCAGCTAAGTGATGTTGGCGGCAACACTCGGCCGGGCATCGTGCATCGGCTTGATCGCGATACAAGTGGCGTGATCCTGGTGGCCAAGAGCAATTCGGTACACCTGAATTTATCGGAACAATTCGAACAACGAAGAGTAGAGAAAGAGTACTTTGCACTACTCATTGGCAAACTCGAATTGGACCGAGACGTGATTCGGCACCCGATCGGTCCCCATCCCTATCAGCGCGACAAGATGGCGATACGGCGTGATCATCCGCTGGCCCGCGACGCGGAAACGTGGTACGAGGTGCAGCAACGGTTTGGGGGAATCACTGCCGTTGGTGTGCGTCCCAAAACCGGAAGAACACATCAGATTCGCGTTCATATGGATCATGTAGGCGCACCTGTGTTGTGCGACCGACTTTACGCTGGTCACGCTCAAGTCACCTTGGGCGAGATCTCTCGCAGAATCGTCAGTCAGCAGCCAGCCAGGAAGGGCGATGATGAGGTTGTGTTGTCGCGGCAAGCGTTGCACGCACGCAGAATCGACTTTACACATCCGCTTTCAGGTGAAGCGATGACTATTGAGTGTCCGCTGGCAGCTGATATTCAGCGGACGTTGGATGTACTTCGGTCCGCGGGAAAATGACGGTCTTCTCATCCAGGTATGACAATCCATCAGGAATATCGCTGCTTGTCGATTTTGCATTCAAACTTGCGTTCGCCAATACTGAGAATGCAGGTGCTCTGATCGCTTTACTCAATGCCATCTTGTCACCTGCAACTCCCATCGCGGCTATCGAGATCGTGAATCCGTTTAACGAGAAAGAATTCGCCAGCGGTAAGTTGACGGTACTGGATGTCAAAGCCCGTGACATGAACGGAAGATGGTTCAATATCGAGATGCAGCTAACTCGATCCGAGGGCCTAGTGAGTCGAATGGTATTCTACTCATGTACGCTCTTTGTCGATCAATTGTCCGAAGGCGAGAACTATACAGAGCTTCGCCCTGCATACACGATTTGCCTATTGGACGACCTATTATGGAAAGACGATTTCAGTTGTCACCATCGATTTCGACTCTGTGAGGAAAAAACGGGACGGGTTCTGGAAGAGACGATCGAAGTACACTTTCTGGAGATGCCCAAGTACAATACCCGGGAGGAAGATTTGTCCTCGGCGACTTCGCTAGAGCTGTGGGTGTACCTGCTTCGCCACGCACAGGATCATAGCGTCGAAAGGCTGCGTGAATTGTTTCCTAAGCCTGAGTTTCGTGTTGTGATCGATACAGTGGAGGCGATCCAGATGAAGACTGAATACAAGGCATCTTACGATGCGAGTCAAAAGGCGAAGATGGATGAAGCTTGGCGGCTAGCGGCTGCCGAAAAGAAGGGTCTGCAAGAGGGTCTGCAAGAGGGGCTTCAAGAGGGTCGCCAGGAAGGGCTTCAAGAGGGGCTTCAAGAGGGGCTATTGTTGGGCCTGGAAAAAGGCGAAGCAATCGGGGTAGTGATTGGCAAGATACAGACACTACAAGAGCTGCTGGGGCTGTCAGTTGAATCTCAAGATGCTTTGAATAAGTTGTCGATGGATCAATTGGCATCTATCCAAGCTGACTTAAAACTGAAATTGCGAGAGCGCAACTCATAGCGTTCGAAATTACTTAAGCGTCCACGCAGAAGTTTTTTCCGCATATAAGCCGCTTTGGGCGTAGCCACGGTTGTTCAAATATCAGAAAACTTTGGCGTTGGTGCGTAGCACAGAAATATCGGCAGTGAATGCAGGCCATTGTTTGCACTTTGTACCGGTGTTTCAAAACTGACTGCTTGAAGTTCATGGTTAGGGCATTCAAGTAGTCTCGATCGAACGCAGGATAGCTCCACCCACCGGGAATCTTATTATGGCTTTACTCGCAACCACAAATGCGGCGGCGTTGATTCGGCGTTCTCGCAGTTGGAACACCTTATTCTTATGGCTTTACTTTGGCTCATACATGCTCTCCGCATTACACGCTCAGCAAAACCCTGATTCGACTGAAAAAAAGTTTGCGATAGCTATCCATGGTGGGGCGGGAGGTGATCCCTCGAAATGGAGTTCCGAATACCAGTCACAACGCCGAACCGGGCTGCAGGCAGCCCTCGATCATGGCGTCGCCCTGCTTGAAAAGCGAGCCGATGCGCTGGATGTTGTAGAGGCCGTCGTTCGCATTTTGGAAGACGACGCAACGTTTAACGCCGGGCGTGGCTGCGTGTTGAACGAAAACGGTGAACACGAATTAGATGCGTCGATCATGGATGGACGCAATTTGCAATGCGGCGCAGTAGCTGCCGTCAAGCGAGCCAAGAATCCAGTTTCCCTGGCAAGACTGGTGATGACCCAGACCAAACACGTGCTGCTGATAGGAAGTGGTGCAGACCAGTTTGGCGAAGCAACTGGGGTCGAGCAGGCTGAGCCTGACTACTTCTTGACCGAACAAAGGAAAGCAAGTTGGCAGAAATGGAAGCTGGGAGATAAAGACGCACTGCTTCATGCGCCTAGCACCCACAAAGGTGAAGACGAGCAGTTGTATCTGGGGACAGTTGGATGCGTAGTACTCGATGTTCATGGGAATCTGGCTGCGGCGACCAGCACTGGCGGATTGATGGGAAAGCGGTGGGGCAGGGTAGGGGACTCGCCGATCGTTGGAGCAGGCAATTACGCCGACAATGAAACTTGTGCAATATCCGGAACTGGCATCGGCGAGGAATTCATCCGCCGCGCCGTCGCAAGCGATATCGCTGCGCGGATGCGTTATGGACACAACACGCTTGCGGAGGCAGTGACCGGTACATTAACAACAATGCCAGCGGAATCTGGCGGCGTCATTGCCGTGGACGCACGTGGAAATGTTGTGATGGAGTTCAACACCCCTGGCATGTCTCGCGCTACGGCAGATTCTTTGGGTAATCGCGGCGTCTGGTTGGGCAGGAACGACTAGCCGTAGGTGATTTGCTTGCGACGCTCTTTAGTGTCGGTCGCGGGTTAACGCATCCACAATGCGGCCTGAGATTTCCCGCAAAACGTGTACTCGATCATCCGGATGGACGGTTATAGGTAAGAAACTATCCTTTGAATTAGCAAGGTTTGCACGTCAGGGAGTGAAGCGAGTCACTGGATTTGGTCGCGATTTGTTGCTGTCGGACTGGCTGAATATGAAGCAGGCATTTTGCCAAGGCTCACCAAGGGCAATTCCTTGAAGTTGGTCGATTCTCGTCGTGATGGACAGCCGGAACAGGCATTACCGCAATGTTCCTTGCTAGTTGCCCAGCGACGCATCCGACGCACTAACGCGATTGAGGCAAGCGCAACAACGGCCAGCGATACGAAAGTCTGCCAATCGAATTGAGGCATTGCTTTACCTAACTTCTTGTTACATCAGCTGGTTAGCTACTTGATACGTGAGTAGCGCTGCCACGTAAGCTAGTCCCGTCATGTAGGCGAAGGTGAACGCTGGCCAACGCCACGAATTCGTTTCACGCTTGATGACCATCAATGTAGCCGCGCATTGAGCGCAGAGAGCAAAAAACACCATGATCGACAGGGCTACCGGCAGTGTATACACTGGCCGACCGTCGGGCCACCTAGCTCCTTGGATTGCTGATTGCAGATTCTCTTCTTCGGCGTCACCTCCCAACGAATAGATAGTACCGAGAGTGGCAATAATTACCTCGCGTGCCGGAAAGGATGCAATCACCCCAACGCCGATTCTCCAGTCCCAACCCAGTGGCCGGACAAGTGGCTCGATAGCTATCCCTGTTCGTCCAAGAAGGCTGGCGCGGATCAAGCGGCTGCCGATCTGCCGGTGCTCCTGTTGTAATGCCAAAACTTGCTCGTCACTCAGCGACTGTGCCTGGGACTCCAGGAGATTGTCGATGGCGTGCTGCCGGGTGTGATCGCCAGGGAAATAGCCCGCCGCCCATACCAAGATACTTGTGCAGAAAATGAGACTGCCCGCGCGGGACAGGAAGGCTTGGGCTCGTTCCCATACACGGTAAAAGACGACTTTCGGCGAGGGTATTTTGTAGCTGGGCAGCTCCATGACGAAGGGAGGTGTTTCTCCCGGAAAGAAACATCGCTTTATAAACCAGGCTGCCGGAATCGCTACGATGGCGCCTAGTGCATGCATGGCGAACAACACAATGCCTCTCAAGCCAACCCATCCTGAAAGCCATGTCAAATTAGGTACAAACGAGCCAATGAGCAGCATATAGACCGGTAGCCGTGCCGAGCAACTCATCAGTGGAGCGACCAAGATCGTAACAAAACGGTCGCGTCGGTTCTCGATCACTCGCGTTGCCATGATCCCGGGAACCGCGCAAGCAAAAGAAGACATCAAGGGTAGAAAGGACTTGCCACTCAGTCCCAGTTTTGTCATAGATTTGTCCATGACAAATGCAGCTCGGGCCATGTATCCGCAGTCTTCCAAGAGGCCGATGAAAAAGAACAGCATCAGAATCTGGGGCAAGAAAACGACGACAGCTCCGAGTCCGGCAATGATGCCATCGTTGATCAAACTACGAAATGTACCTGGGGCGAGCACTTGATCGACGGTGTGCGTAAGCCCAGGCTGCAAGCGGTCGGTTACTTGTTCCATTGCCCAGGAAGTGCCCTGAGTGATTGCCTGGAAAACGACGAACATGATGGCTATGAAAACGGCGATTCCCCAGAGTCGGTGGGTCAACAGCCGATCGATCGAATCTGAGATTGTCCGCTCGGCGTTTTCTGGTCGCGTGACAATTCCCGTCAACTGCGAGCGAATCCAAGCATACCTACTGGACGCCTCGCAAGCTGGAACACGTTGCCCACAACTGGCTAGCCGTGTTCGCGATGCATCTATTTGTTCTTTGAGGTTAGGGCAGGATTGTGCCAATTGGGCGGCATGAACTCCGTCAAGATCGAAAATCAACCTTTCAACCAGAAAGGGAGGCAGTTGTGTGTTGCCTCGGCTATCCCTCGCCAGCCAATTCCCCAGCTGGGAAATCTCTGCTTGAACTTCTTGGCTGAGAATACTTGCCGGAATGTTGTAGGTTGTGCGAGCTATCCGCCGAATCGCTTGTTTTATCTCCGCTACGCCCGATTTTCGGCTGGCTGTGGAAGTAACGATTTCCGCGCCCAGGCGAGCCGAGAGTGCCTGTAAATCAATTGACAATCCTTCTGCCTGGGCTCGGTCCCACATGTTGAGCACTAACAGCAAGGGGATTCCCAATTGTCGCAGCTGCGTAAAAAGATACAGGTTGCGTTCCAAATTTGTGGCATCGACAACCACAACTACTAAGTCAAGCTGTTCCACGTCAGACTGTTGGCCGAGCAACACGTCAACGGAAACTTTCTCGTCTAGCGTGCGAGCAGCCAGGCTGTAAGTTCCTGGCAGGTCGATCAGTTTCACCTCCCCTTGTGAGTCTCGATAACGTCCCACTTTTTTTTCGACAGTTACGCCAGGATAATTGCCGATTCGGGCAGGTACGCCGCTGAGGGCGCTAAACAACGTACTCTTACCAGTGTTGGGATTGCCAACAAGGGCGACAGTCAGAGTCCCCGAGGGAGTAGCAGCCTGATTGATCACGTCATTTCGCCTGCAAGTTGCGAATTCGACAGCTCCACGAGCACGCGTTGTGCTTCCGCGACGCGAAGTGACAAACGGTACCCGCGGATCAAGACTTCCAGCGGATCCCCCATCGGTGCGCGTCCGACCATCTGAATGGTTTCGCCGTCGGTTAGTCCCATTTCCATCAACCGCGTGGCGATGGAATCGTGGCCCAGTACCTCCAGGATCGTTGCAGATTGACCTGGGTCGATATCAGCGAGCGAAAGCATCGCGATTTGCCTGGAGTGCGAAGGATGCTGCGCGAGTAAGAAGTACAAGGCGGGGGTGATTAGGCGGGGTTGCAAGCATTTACGGGGTGGCTACGAGAATGTCGACGTCTTTGCCCAGCCGAATACTCAAACGCTTGCTACCGAGGGCTAGCAGGCAAGGGGCGCCTGGCCTCACCATCCGAATAACCGTGCCTACTCGCAGTCCCATTTCCGACAAGCGATGGATTTGCTGCTCGTCACCTGAAAGTTCGACAACGCTAGCATTTTCATTGGATCTAAGAAGCTCAATGGGAACGATTGTTTCGCATCTACCGGGAGCGATCATAACAAGCACTTCTTGGAATTGAGACTCAGTGTCAACAACATCCTTTCTTTATACTCGGCTAGTTGCTTTATGGGAATAACAGAAAGCCGCAAAGTTGACATATTCGTGCCGCTGCGGTTCTTTCGGGGGGGTGGCTTGGTCGTTCGTCAGTTGAGTAACGTGGTCATCCTGGAACTGGAATCGACTTTGCAGCACCAGCAGTAAATCCTACGAATCACCCCGGCGACGAATGCGGCAAAGACAACACTTTTTTGACACTTCTCGCTAACCGCCACCACGGTTTTTTCGACGTCACCTTCGGAGGGGAGG
>JAGQPR010000296.1 GCA_020426625.1 Planctomycetales bacterium | reverse complement strand
CCGATGCCACATCAGCCGCAACGCGCTAGCGTGCGGTTCCGTCAAAAACCGCGTGCTAGCTAATTTTGCGGAAGGATAATGTGGAGCTGAATTTCCAATTCTTGACACTATCTTCCTGTCATACCCCATCGATTCCTCAAGAACAAAGATGTCGTGGCTAAGATCCCCGCAATAGACGCGAGCGTCAACGCAAAATATCCCAATACAGGCCACCAGTCGCCAGTGCGAGCATTGGCAGTGATGCTTTCCAGCAAGTTACCGTCCATGGGAACCCAAAACACGGTTAACAAAGGACTTACCACGCCCAGACGTTTGAGCCAATCGAAAGAGATCCCCGAGTCAGCAAAACTGGTAGCGATGTACCACGCGGCTACCGGCAGGAAGTAAAGCGTCAGCAGTACCGAATAACTTGCTAGCATGGCAACGGAAGTTTTCTTGCAAACCACACTGCATAGTAAAGCACTAGCGCTGTTGAACATAGCAGCCACCAGCACAACTGCGAAATAGGCAACCACCGAGAGCCAATTGCTGCCATATCGGTCCATGGCCAGAACGAATGCTAGCACCATTGGCCACATCAGGAACATGGTTAATACGTAGGAAACGCGAAATCCCGACAGCAGCTTGCCCCAGAGTATCTGCTTCGATTGCAGCTCGGTAGTTAGCAGCAATTCGAGTGTTTGACGCTCTCTTTCACTGGTGATGGCACCCGCTGAAAATACCGGCGCGACCAAGATGTTGAACACGAGTACGTAGCTGATGTACCACGGGCTGTACTGTGCTTGAATGAATAGGAAATAGGCCATCAACGGGATAGCTAACAACATGCTGATCTGAATAACCAACCTGAGCATCAACGTACCTTGACTGAATAGCTCGGCGTGAATCTCTTTGTCATAGACTGGGTTGGCGTTGTCTTTCATCAACGCAGTACGGCGTGGGGGAGCAAAGAGGCGATCTGGAAACTGGTCGCGTTGAATGATCATGCCGATGGCATGCTTTGATTCTTCCTCTAGATCGACAACGTCTTTGCCTTCACTGCCCACGTCCGGTGGATAAAGCAAACGCTTGGCAGTCCAGGCACACAACACATAGCTGACCGTCAAATAAATGGGCGGTAAAACGAAGACGGCCAGGTAAAGTCGCGTGCTACCGGTACTTTCCATGAAACGCCAGAACAGCGCCCCGACAATCACCAATGGCAAGATGATCAAGTAAGAAACGACTAACGATGAGCTGGTTCTTTGGAAACCACAGCTACAAGCTATAGCGATCGAACCGAACAGCACAATCGAGATCATCAACCATAAATAGGCACCAAGCACTTCATAAATACTTACACCGCCGAGAGGCAATGCCAGCGTGATAATGGGCAACGAAGCGATGATCAACACCGCCAAATGCGTGAGTGAGGCTACCATCTTGCCAATCACAATTGCCCACGGGCGCAATGGGCTAGCTAGCAACATTTCATAGGTTTTGCGCTCTTTTTCACCACTAATTGCGCCCGAAGCGAACGTCGGAGCCATCAATGACGCCAAGATGTATTGCCCCAGGAAGAAAAAATCCACCAGCTGCCGCGCCACCGATGAATCAGCGGTCAAGTCAACTCGCTGGCTCGTCGGATAAGCCAATAACAGTACCAGCGACAATACCAATTGATATACCAACATCAAAACAAAGGCGCGATTGGCGCGCAGATTCGTCAACAACTCGCGCTGTAGCACTGGGTTTTCGAAAAGCAGCATCAGTCACACATTCTCCGGTTGCTTTCTCGTCCTGGATATCTGCAGAGCGGAAACGATAGGGGTAAGCTGGCTAGGCTTGGTCGCACAGCGTGACCAAACCAGAGAGTCGATCACATGTCGTAGATTTCTTCGTCTACGTTTGGCGCCTCCAACATCCTGCGTCGCAGCCCTCGTATCTTCGATTCACCCGTTGAGAATGGGTCCTCGCTATCTAGCACATCCCCCAATTCCTCTTCAACCTTGTCTGGGTCTTCTCCTGCTTCCATACGACGAATGGCCTCTTCCATTCCCTCTCCCAAATTCATCCCAGTCGTGTGCATCAGCTTGCGCATCATTTGAGCCATCGCCCGGGGATCCTCCTCGCTGACGTTCTCCATTTCGCCAGCCATTTGCAACATAGCTTGCTCCATTTTGTCTTCGTCAAAGTCCGGCGGCGAGTCGTTATCCGTCTCTCCACTGTCACCACGCCCGCGAGAAATTGCGAAGCGACTCATCTGGCGTTGCAGCTTGTGCTTGGCAGCCTTGGGGCAGGCCGGAACTGTAGTGGTATCCACTCGACGTGCGAAGAAGCTGTATATCGTGTGGCAATCCCGGCAGTAGAATTCATAAATCGGCATGGCAGTGTAACCGTGAACGGAATGCGGATGAGCGTACGATTGGACGGGGAGAAAGTTATGCCGGCCACCCAAACAAGTATCGCTTCGGGGTACTTTTCAGTGAAAACCATCACGCTTCATCGGACGGCATCATTGTAGCAAAGGAATTCGAATCGTTGAAAGCACTCGATGACAAGATAGCTTTGTCGCCTGTTGCGAAACATTTGGCAGGTGAACAAGTAATCATCTTTCAGTCAATGGTATACTAGCCGAGAATTGTGTCGGCTCCTCTGGGCCTAAGCTTCCAAACCGCAATTGCACCGTGGCCTGTCGACCACGGTAGAGGTTGTTCTTGGCCTTCGGCCCTAAGCACTAGATTTCTAGCACATTCAACGACGCATCAGCCGCCAAGATCCCAGCAGCGTGGGCCCGACGAGTTAGCTCCGCCAGAGCTCGGCTACCAACGTCCCCCAGCTGCACAGTCCACTCATTCACATACAGATGCACATGCTGCATAAGAACTCGGTCATCAAATTCTTGCGCATGCCGGCGCATGGTTGGTAACGTCGCTTCAGGACAATTTCGCGCGTACGCGAGTGAATCGGCAACACACTGTTGTACTTTGATCAACACTTCCGTTGGCAAAGACCTACAAGCCAGAATCCCGCCGAGTGGCAGCGGACAACCCGTTTCCTTTTCCCAGCGAGTTCCCAGATCTTCCACCAAATGCAAGCCTTGTTCTTGCCATGTAAAACGGCCTTCGTGAATGCACACGCCAAAGTCTGCATATCCGCTCTGGAGCAGTGGCATGATTTCTGAAAACACGCGTTGCTCCAGGCGAGTTGAGTCTGGATAAAACAGGTGGAACAACAGCGTGGCAGTCGTATCGTCACCGGGGCAAACGGTCACTTGGGTTTGGTCGGTCGGCATAGCGCCGACCGCAGAGGAGAGTAACAGTGGCCCGACCCCAAAACCCAGCGCAGAGCCAGTCGGAAGTACCAGCATACGTTCCGCCAGTTTGATAGCAGCATGAAAACTAGCTTTGGCAACATCGAATGCGCCTGCGGACAGCAATTGATTCAACTGCTGAATGTCCATTAACTGAATCTCAAATTCCAACCCACGGTTATCCACTAGCCCTTCCAGCAATGCATGGAAAGCGAACGTATCATTTGGGCAGGTCGAGATACCCAGGCGTATTTTCATGTTCTATCCCGGAATACGTGCAGGCTGACTGGATATGGGAACAGGATTTCTGACACTTCTCGCTAATCGCCACCACGGTTTCATCGCAACTCACCCTCCCGCCGAAAGTTACGTCGTTTTCCACATCACTTTCGGAGGGGAGTGTCGGAGCCCCAGCGAGGGGGAGGGAGATTCCCCTCTCCGCTCGCCGACCCGCTTCGCGTGTGCCCGCTCGCGACTCTCTCGAGGGCCCGAGGGAGAGTAAGTTGAATTGGTGTCGATTAGCGAGAAGTGTCGGATTTCTTGCCATATAATACCATCGTCGCGTAACCTCAATCCTGCAATAGCTGGAAAGCTAGTTGAGAGGCGGAGACCATCGCGTCTTGGAATCGCCAACGCGAGTGGTCGCGATCTCCCACGCAATTGGAGATACCGCGCACAATCGTCAATGGCCTTGATTGCAACGCACACGCTAGCGCAACTGAGAACCCTTCCATGTCCTCTGCCGCAAAATCACCGCATGTGACCGCCTTGGCTCGAACCTCGTCCGCTGAAGCTGATGCAGTCGTGGAGGAAAGTAGCACTCCGGCAATTTGCTTCGCCAATGCGGCCCCCACCCGCAGCGCTAGTCGATCGCCAATTTGCAGCGTAGGCCATTGCAACCACCCCATCACCTGAGCCGATTGGAATGCTGCCCCCGTCCCCGCCCCGACGCCGTAACAAACAACTTCATCAAACACATAGGCTTGGGACAATTGGGTGTGAGCTGGGATTCCACCTGCGACACCAATTAAAAAGACATTCTCCGGCTGCCATTCACCAATTAAGAATGCTGTTCGCGCTGCAGCGGCGATTGGCCCAAAACCGCAGAGTTCAATACGTGTATCCCCTAGCGCAGGTGCGTTCACTGAACGAAGCACAGCCAATTCCTTGTCAGTGGGGACTAAGATCAGATTGCGCGGCATCATAATCTTCGGATGTGGGCACGGAACTTGATTACTGTCCAGCTGCCTCGGCGGTGGCTGGCGTCAACCGCACGATGGACTTTCTTGCGGGATGTTCTTCACTTCGCTGATGCACCAGCAGCGCCGTCCATTCTGCCAGCCGCCTCCCTAAGATGCGACACGCCTCTTGTGTCTCGGGCTCTCGCGGTGCCTTAGCAGTCACCGCGCCGTAATGGAGCGTCATTTTGTGGCCCGAGTAGTCCGTCACGCCAAAGACCAGGAAACCGAAATTCATCAGCAGCGTAAGCACGCTTTGGCACGCCATTTCCATGCCACCACCCCAACCACCCGCACTGCTGAAGGCACAACCAATTTTTCCATCGATTTGCATCCAGTGTGGCCCCATCGTTTCATCCCAAAACCGCTTCATCTTCCAAGACAGTAGCCCCATGTTTGTCGGAGTGCCGACAGCGATCCCTTCGCACCATAAAACATCATCGACCGACGCCTCGTCCACGCTGCGAACACGAACCTCCGTCTCAGCCACTTGTGCAGCTCCTTCGGCAACCAACGCGGCCATCTTGCCGACATTTCCGGTCAACGTGTCATAGAGTATCAAGATCTTATTCATCCGATCGCTAGTCCCTCTTGGTTGGCTTTGTGTTTGAACAGTTCGATAGACTGCTTACTTCCGGTCCACCATCATGTCCGGTAAGGGCAAATGATCGTAGTCCAAAATCATCCTTTCTGCCAAAGCGGTCCGCAGCTGGCGTTCGACATCCCTAACCTCACTGCGCCCGCTGAGATTATTTAGCTCCGAGGGATCCACGCTCAAGTCATACAACTCGTACACCGGCCGCGGCGACTTAAAATACGTCTGCTGCAGTCCGGCAGCCAGTTGGCCCTGTGCGTTTGCTTGGGTTATTTGCTGCCAAGCTTGCCCACCGCGAGAATCCACTGGGGAGTAAGGCGTCCAAGGAGTACAGTTATAAATCAGTTTGTATCGCTCACTTCGCACCGCGCGGCCGAGATCGTAGGGAGCACTAGTCGTATCCACAGTTACCGGTGCAGTGCCGTGTGGTCCGCGAGCAATAAAAATGTGCTCGCGCACCTTGGGCGCTTTGCCCGTCAACACGGGCACGAAGCTGACACCGGACATCTTGGCAGGGATCGACACCCCGGCAATCTCAAGTAGTGTGGGTCCCAGATCCTCTCCGCTAAGCAAAGCGAAAGATTCGCTGCTGTTAGTCACCCCGGGCCAGGAGACGATAAGGGGAACGTTCGAGCCTGGGTCGTACAGCGAGCCTTTGCCATGCGGAAGCGCCGCACCATTGTCGCCAGCGAAGACGACCAGCGTTTTCTCCGACAATCCCCGTTCTTCAAGCAAAGACAGGACCTCGCCAATACGCTCATCAACTCGATTGACTTCGGCACAATAGTCGGCCACCTGCTCGCGCACTCCGGGCAAGTCCGGCCAATGCGCGGGCAACTTAAGAGAAGCGGGATCCGGCCGATACCGCTCGGGCGCATTCCATACATGATGCGGGTCGCTATAGTTGGCCCACAAAAAGAACGGCTTGTCGGCAGGACATTCGTCCAGGAACTCGCGAACTTGCCGGACAACTTCCGCATCCGCTCCCTTGCGCAAATAGTCAACTCGCTGGGCAAACGTCTCCAACTGATGCTCAACAAAAACGTGCTCGAAGCCCTCTCGTTTGTTCGAACCATCAAGGTGGAAACTTCGCCCGCAGATTCCAGTGTAATACCCTGCCTCGGATCGCAACAACTCTGGGAAAGTGATCTCGTCTTTCGGCAGTGGCGAGGAAAATCGAATCATCCGCGCAGCCACCGGCGACCTGCCCGTCATCAATGCAGCGCGCGACAAAACACACTGCGGTGCGGCGGTGAAAAACCGATGGAAGCGAATACCGGAACTGGCCAAGTCATCCAGATGCGGCGTCTTGACATTGGTATCGCCATAACAACTTAAAAAAGGATAGCTATGGTCGTCGCTCAACAGAAAGAGAAAATTTGGCTTTGCCTCCTGCGCCCCAGCCCTATCGGCACTCCACTGGATGCAGGAAAACAAAACGAACATCCATAACAATCGTGCAGCCCAAGAAGTTCTTCCCATTATCGCACTAATGATCCTGTTCAAAGAGCCCTAGGTGTGAACACAAACGGAAAATACGGCAGGCCAAGTCGCTCGGCCTGCGCAGTTCGATCGGCCAGCGCGGTAAGCAATCAGTCTATCGTAGCCGTGGGCAATTGGAAACAAACGGCTTCCTCTGCGTTGCGCAAAAACAATCGATCGCCTACCACCACCGGATGATTCCAGGTCTTGCCTGATAAGGCCTTGATCCGCGCGAGCTCTTCGTGTTCATCCGGGTTTTCGCGGAGCAGCACCAGATCGCCATTCTCAGCCGCAACTATCAGTAATCCAGAATCCGCTAGCAGCAACACTTGGCCCTTTCCGTACCGGCCACCCTTCCACTGTCGTTGGCCATCCTGCAATCGGATGCAAGCAAAGACTTGGCTATCAAACCCATAGAGAAATCCGCCGTTGACGACCACATCGTTGAAATCCGGCTTCATATCGCGTGACGTCCACAACTCTTTGCCGCGAAGCTGCCCATCCACTTCCTCAATTTCGATCAGCCGAGTTCCGGTGCCCATTCCGGTTGGGATAATCAATCGATTGCCCTCCACTAACTGAGCTTGCAATGCGCGGTACCCCGAGTGTTCCCACTCGTACTCAAGTGCTGTTTGGCCGTTGGCTGGGTCGACAAGTTGCGCCCCTTTATCTGTCAGTAGCGCTAGGTACTGCTTTGCACCTAGCTGAATCGACTGAAAGGAACTGTAGGACTGTTTGCCAGCAGGGGCTGACCAACGAAGCTCGCCGGACTCTGCGTCCAAGGCGATTACTCCGTATTCGTCATCGCCACCGACATGGACAGCCACAATCCCGTCGCTTACCAAGGGCGAAGACGAGAAACCCCACATTGGCGGACTGCACTTGGCAACCTGCCGCAAGTCTTCACTCCACACTTCCGATCCGTTTTCGGCCTTGAGGCAACGCAGGAAACCTTCAGCGCACATCGCATAGACCTTGCCGCTGGCAATCGTCGGCGTGGCACGTGGGCCCAGCCCCCCCAACGCTTCAAAGAAACGCGATTCGACTGTACTGGCCCACACTTCGTCACCGGTGGACGCCTGGTAGCAGACGACGGCATCTAGTTCACCACGTTGTTCTTGTGTGAAAAGATAATCACCAGCGACGGCGAACGATGACCAACCCGGGCCGATTTTTATGCGCCACATCTCACTAGGTGGAGTCGACCAATCGGAAGAAATCTTGCTTCCTCGCTGCACACCATCTCGATTGGGCCCGCGAAAGCCCGGCCATTCCGGTTCGTCAAAGTCAGCTTGCTCTAGGTTTACATCAAATCCAGGTGCATCGCCGCGAGCCTCCCGCTCTGCCAAGAACAATTGTTCTGGGGTTGGATTCCACCGCCAATCCATTTCGAAGGCAAAATCGCCGCGCGTACCAAAGTTTTGAAAGAGCAGTGAGCAACCTGCGCCGACAAACGCCACAGCCAACCCGACCAGGGTGCGTCGAAAGGAGAGCATGCGAGAACAGGCGATTACGCCAAGCGCAAATCCTGCCAAGCCCATCGGCACCGTCATGACCAATACCAAGGGGCCCTGCATGCTCGGATGCACCAACAGCACGACGACCACGAAAATAGCCACTAGACCCAGCAAGCCGATGACTCGCTCGGTCCACCTTGCTCGACTGAGCAAGAGCCACCACAGCAAGAGTATGATCCCGACTAACAAAGGCCCAAACGCAGAGATCATCCAGATCATTGCTGGCCCATCATCCACCATGCCGGGCACGAATCGTGCGACCGCCATCAGCGCCAGCAGAATGACTGGGATCCAAATTCGTAGCGGGCGATAGCGCGATTGATCAGCAATACTGTCAATTGGAACATTCATTGTGGCTGCATTCTTCATAGAATGGTACTAAGGATGGGCCAGATCAGTTTGATCCCTGTCGCAATCATGACCACGATCAGAAACGACAGGATCAAGCGATTTCCCTTCTTGATGGCAAGCCGAGCACCGACGATGCCTCCCAACACGTTGCCCGACGCCATCACCAAACCTGGGATCCAGTCGATTTGCTGGAACACGGCGAACACGAACATGGCCAGTAATGTGACGATGAATCCAATCAGATTCTTTACGGCGTTGGAAGCCACTAGGTCGCCTGTTCTGACTAGACTCATCCCAAGCAACAACAGGATGCCCATGCCAGCTTGAATAAACCCAACATAGACGCCAATCGCAAAGAAGATTGGCGCGATCGCTCGACTGCTCCACTGCGGTGAAGCAGTCTGCTGAACTAGCCGCTTGGGGTCCAGGACGATCAAGACAGCCATCAGCAGAAACAGACTGCCGAAGATCGGTTCAAAGGCTTCGTTGGGCAAGTAAATCGCGGCCAGCGCGCCTAAGGGAACACCTAGCAGCGTCGGAACGGCAAGCTGAAGCGCCACGCGTCGGTCAAGGCGACCGTGCCGGTGAAAGGTGAGACTGGCCGAGGCGGATGACATGAGGATCGCGACCCGGTTGGTACCGTTGGCGATTTGTGCATTCATTCCACAGAAGAAAATCAACGCAGGGAGCGTTAAAAACGAGCCGCCGCCCGCGATAGTGTTGACGATGCCTGCCAAGAACCCTGCTGGAATTAACAGTAGATACCAAACCCAGTTGTCCATCTGATTGCCAGTTATCGCTTCGCTGGAAAAGAGTACTCTACCCAGCCGCTCAAGCGATCTCCCGGAGGACAGATTTGCAAATGGGCCGCTTCCTGGAAACCATCTGCATGCAGATTGTGCGCATCGGTGCTGCACGTCTGGCTCTCGACACCAAAATAAGGTCGATCCGGTGTCCAGACGACCAAATGGGTGAATTCTGCGGAAGCCGCGATTTCAACCTGACGCTGCGCGCCACGAAAGTCGATGAGCGTTTGGCGCTCAGGTGTCATTCCCCAAAACACGTCGTCGAATCTTGTCCCAGCAAGCGAAAGCGGTTTCCCCAGGGAGTAGTCAAGCTCACTCGCAGGTACCAGTTTTCCAGAAGGCAACTGCTGCGTTGATTGCATCCAATGCGTAGCTGGTATGGTGAGATACGTCTCCGCCCGCTCACCCTGGTAGATAAAATACGGATGAAGTGCAAACCCGAACGGCACCGAAGCCTGGCCCTGCGAATTGTCTACCTGATAGGTCCAGCGGACGGAATTCGCGCGCACCGTGACCGTCAAGTAAATCACATGTGGAAAGGGGAAGAGCCGCGCTAGCTCCTCACCATTCTCGAACGAAGCACTGCACCTGACCGAAACATGATCCGGCTGCTTTAGTACGCTATCTACCGCCCAATGGTGTCGATTCACCAAGCCATGGATGAAATTTCCGCCAGCATTCGGTTCAAATCGCACGCGCTGACCGCCAAACGTAAACTCAGAATTCTTGACTCGGTTCGGCATGGGATAGAGCACAGGGTTACCATAACCGACTCCCGGCAATTGCTCCAAGGACTCGGGTTGTCTCAGATACTCGACACCATCGACGGAAATTGAGTAGGCGTTTGCACCGGCCTTGGGACACAGTTTGACCACGGTATCGCCGACGGTCATAACGTACACTTCGAATCCCGTCGGCGAGTCCGCTTGCACGACCACATCCGAGGCAGAAATCGGCGCCAAACCACATATTGCCAGAACCAAGCCTAGAACTAGTTTCCGCACAATTCCAATCACTTTGGCACGTCCCTTATCGATTGAATACAGTATTTCCAGCCCAAGCAGTATGTAGAACAGAAATGGGTGACTCGACATCATTCCTCTGAGATTGTTCCACAGTTTGCTTGACTGTGCTAGTGTCAAGAATTGGAAATTCAGTACCACATAATCCTT
>JAGQPR010000295.1 GCA_020426625.1 Planctomycetales bacterium | reverse complement strand
GCCGTCTTCGATAAACCAAAGATCCTCGACCTTGGTTTCGTCTTTGAATACCTGTAAATAATCCAAGCCCTGATGAACGTCGGCAATCTCTCGGAGAATGTGGTAACAGGCGAGCACGGTTTCGTGCGTGTACTGTTCGATGGCCATCGGAGTGGCAAGAAGCGGCTTATCCGCGGACGCTTCAAAGCGACAGCACGAGTCCGGGTGATCGAAGGGAATCTCCTGGGGTTTGAGACGAGGGAGCGAATTCATATAGGAAACGAGCGTACCTGCTTTTGCCATCTTTGCTCCATCTAATGGAACAGTTTTTCGACGCTTGACTGCAGCTCGGTTACAGGGCGGGCGAATTGCCGCGCGGCTTGACGCGAAACTCGCTTTGCATCGGCGGAATGCCCCGGCCGTGGCGGCAACGTTTGAATGGTCATCGGTCCTGATGGCATGCCCTCGACTAACAAGTTGGCGATCGCATGATATTTTGGAATCATCATGAGGTGTTGCTCACTCATCTTGTCGCCGTAGTACTGCTTCCAAAAGCCAGCATCTTCGGCCCCCACTTGAAAGGTGATGATCGAGCCGCAGTTCCCTATGATCGCCGATCGTAGTTCGGGCGAAAGCTGATCGCGAAACTGGTTAGCAAGAACAAGGAGCGGAGCGCGGTACTTGCGTGATTCCGATAGAGCGGTTACCAGCGCGGTGGTGGCATAGTTTTGCACCTCGTCGACGTAGCAGAGAAAATCATTGCGCTCGTCCTCGGGGACGTCTGTCCGCGACTCGCCGGCCAGTTGCATACAACTCAACAGCAGCGCACCCAACAGATTGGCGGCATCTTCGCCTAGTTGTCCCTTTGAGAGGTTGCACAGGAGAATCATCTTCTCGTCCATGACGCGGCGCATCGAAAAGCCACTGCGAGGTTGTCCCAGGATCAACTGCAATTGACGATTTGAAAGGAATGCACCGAGCTTGTTTTGCAGCGACGCCAGAAACATCGTGCGATCCCGATCATGCCAGCGGCCAAACTCCCCACGCCAGAATTCACGGACCGCTGGGTTACTCACCCGGCCCACGGCCACTTTTCGATAATCGTTATCGGTCAACAGGCGGTTGATGCCGACCAGGGTCGCATCGGGTTGCTCCACCATCGTTAGCAGTGCATTACGGAAGATGTGGAGAAGGCGCGGAGCGGTGCTCACCTCTAACCCGAATACTTTCACAAAAGCCGACAAGACGCCATCGGCCAGTCGTCCGCGATCAATCCCAATCGATGTATCCAGCGGATTGAATGGAACCAATTGAGAAGTGGAGCTTGGATCAAACAAGATTACTTGATTCGTCCGACGCCGAGGCACCTGGGCAAGCGTCTCTCGATACAGGTCACCGTGGGGATCGATCAGCCCTACACCGAGCCCCGCTTGGAGATTGGCGCGTAGCATCGTTTGCATCAGGCTGGTTTTTCCAACACCGGTTTTCCCGGTGATATAAACGTGCCGCCGAAGCGACGGAAGCGTCAGGCCGGCCAGTCGTCGATCTTTACGAAAGGCAACGCGTCCAACGGGAGTAAACGTCCGTTGCGATTGAGAGGACGGCAGGTGCTGTGGTGGTTCAACTTCGCATAGCGGTGATCGTTCTAAGCGAGTGACGTGCACGGAATCATCGACCGGATGCCACAGTACGGCAACTTCCGCCGGACTCAACAATCCAAAACGTCGCTTCGTACCACGAATGAACCGATTGTCGGTGGTCGCGAACAAGGACATACCCCCGGCGAGATCCCCGATCAAATTGCGCACTTCATCGGCTCCTGCGCCGTTTGCAGAGGAAGTCATTTGAATGCATGCTGCGAACAGTGGCTGGGTAAGTTTTTCACTCGTTCTTGCATCCTCGGTCCGCTGCGTAAATAGCTTGGCTGCCATTCGTCCACAGCATCGCTCCAAGTGTCGTGAAGAACTGAGCAGCCGAAGTATCGATTGGTGCAACCGTCGGTTAATACAAGGACGCTGAGCAACCACGCCAGCGCGCGTCGCCCGACGAAGCTGAGCGGGCTTGGCAGGGGTCAGTTCTATCTGCAATGCCAAGCCGAGTCGGCGAGCTTTGCTGCTTGAAAGAACACTCAGCAGGCCTGTAAGAGGATCGTGCAGCGTGGTGTTTCGCCGCAAAAAGAGAAAGTCATGCTGCGGTACAAAGGTCGCGATCTTCGAGGGACGCTGGAGTGGTCCGGGACGATCTGAGACTGGTTCAAGGGTTACTCCCGGCATCAAATCGAGCAGATAGACTAAGAGTACGGCGCGAAGTTCCGCTGGACATTCGACAAGATACCGTACGCGGCCTCCATCACTTGCCAGCATCAGCTTGATCGACAACGAGCGAAAATTGGCCGCATGAATCCCCTGCAGCACGGCATTCATTGCCTCCGATGCATTGGGACAAGGGCCGCTGGGAAGCTTGAGCAGGTAGAGCATTCAAGGGATGGGTAGCTCGCTGAGGAGGCCCTAAATGTCGGCCTCCGTCAGCGAGGCCATCCGGACCGTCGGCGATACTTTGGCGAGAAACAAACCCATTCCCGTCTCGATCCGAATGCATGTCGCAATGGGCTGGCGATATTGAACGAAGAGACGCAACCTTCGGTCGTCCAAGATCGCCAGTGAGCTGCGTGGGAAGGGGCGGCATGCACAGGGGCAATACCAGGTGCCATATCGCTCGCGGAGAAACCGTTTGGCACCGAAGAATAGCAGTTTTGGGTGACACTCGTCACGCAACATCGTCAAGTTTTTGGATCGGCAGAAGCTCACTCGCGCTGCACGCCAGAAGCCTACGCGGCTTGACCGTATAGCGACAACGGATGCCCAAACGCCGACGTGTTCGTAGCTGGTTTTGGAACGCGCGGAATAAGCGTCCGGTTCATGCCGTTGTTACTGAGTAGGACCGACTCGACAAATGGATCACTCGCAAGCAGCTGGTCTAGCGTCGCCCCTAGGAACAAGGTGCGATCGGGATTACGAATCAAATGGTCGCAGGCCCCCAAAATGCTCTCCAGTCGCTGCTCGCTCCGAGTCGTCACAAACAAGACCAGATATCGGGCAGGATCATCGCGATGATAGCGCGCTTGATGCAAGTCATATCCACGGATCTTTCGTTCAATCGACTCGATGTCTTTGGTCGAACGCACTCGTTCGGTACCGTTATCGAGTTCCACCAGGAACGAATACGGGCGCTCGCTCGCCGCAGGACGGCGTAGTCTAAAGGCCGCATCTGGACGAAGGGTGAATCCACCGATTTCAATGGTAAAAGCGTTTTCGCGGACAAACTGATCGATCTGCACGTCGTGACGCGCTCCGCAGTGCATCAGGTGCGCGACCACATCGGCCAAGGCGGACGTGTGCGTGTGCATACCCAAGGCTATTTCGCGAAAGTATCGGGGTGAAGGCATCGCAACGCTTGCGCCGTAGAGCTGCCGGTAACCACGACTGGTCAGCTTCCAGTACTGCGGTGCGCGCCCAGCACTCGGTAGAGCATAAGCGAACCCTCGAACCAATCCACTGTCACGAAGTCGTCCGAGGCGTCTTCGCACCAATTCCTCGTTGGGAAAAGAGACACCGAACGAACCGCTGGCGTGCTGAATTTGCCTGGGCGTCATCGGGACATGATCTAACAACGTGAGAATCTCCAGGTCCCGAGGGGTCAACGTTACACGAGAAAGTTTTGCCATAGAACGTCGCTCACGATACCATGGCAGGTGCTACGTATCCCCTACTTCGTCTTGCATGAACCGCCAAACCTCGTCGTCATATATTCGCAACGTCGATGAACTCATTGCATCGACGCCACTAGAGCTTGTTCTCTCGCACTATGGTCTGCCACTTCCGGCGCAGTCTGCGCGAGAGTATCGGATGAAATGCGTCTTCAACGAAGCCTGTAGCGATAGTCAGTACGGCAATCTTTCGGTGCAGCTCGATGTCGCCAAGCGATTGTATTGCCATAGCTGCCAAACGGCCGGAAATATATTGGTACTGGTTTTTGGCTTGGAACACCATCGAGCTCCGCAAGGCGGTCGTTTGCGCGGAGCAGAGTTCAAGGATGCGGTGGCCAAACTACGCGAGATTGCCGGCGAACCAACGAGCGACCGCTCCCCCACTCCGACGCAACCCGCACCTGCGCACGAACCTAAACCAATCGTAGCACCCCAGCGTGAATTGAACGTGCCCTTAGTGCGGCATGAAAAGGAAGCCGCCCGAGCATTGGCCGATCTTCGTAATGATCTCATTACTGATGTTGCTGAAATGAGTCCTGAGGCTGCGCAGTACATTCGCCGGCGTGACTGGATGACGCCCGAGCTGTTAAAAAAATGGGGAGTTGGCTGGATTCCAGGCGATGGACGGAGTCTGTTTCGAAAAAATTATCTCGTCTACACGCACCTCAATGAACGCGGCGACGTTGTCAGCTATAGCGGTCGCGACCTTTCTTTTGAGGCGAAGTGGCAACGTTGGCTACGCGATGGCAAACCCGAAGGCAAGAAACCTAACAAGCATCGCTACGTCAGTGGGTATCGACGCGGTTTAGAGCTCTACGGTGGCCACGTCGATCGCCTGCAAGAATCGTACGTCCAGGAGTCTTTGGAGCGCTACGGCGTGGCTGTTGTAGAAGGTCCCAATGAGGTGATGCGGATGGAAATGCTAGGAGTTGCTGCCGTTGGCCTGGGGAGCAATCGGGCCACTGAAACGCAAGTGGACAAGCTCATTCGGTTCGCCAACTCACACGGTGACGGTCGCGTGTTATTGCTGCCTGATGGAGATGAGGAAGGCGAGGCAGGATTTAAAGAGCTGTTGTGGAAGCTCGCTGAAGCGAGGATCGATGTGCGACTCGCTTTCACCAGCCAAACGCACGAAGGCACGATGAAGGGGCGCCAACCGGAGGATTTGACCGCTCAGCAGTGGGAACACATTTGCGATCATGGAAATCTGTCAAAAGACTTGCGCAATTCATAAAAGAGTGGCATTGTAACACGAGTTCAATTACGACCACTGCCAAGGCTGGCAAGTGGTCGCGTGAACCACTTGCTCTTTGGCAACATCAATGGAGAAAGGGAGATATCCCTTATGGTGCCATGTCACAAGTTCGTACTGCCCGATTGTGGCGAGACTTTCTCGCTCAGGTTGCATCCAACGAAGACCGTTGCTTACTTATTTCAGACACGGACGCATTTCGAGAAGCTGCAGCGATGCGTGTCCTTCGCTGCAATCCATCCAATGATGATCTGCGCTGTATCATCCGTGAAGTCAGGGCCTATCGTGAAGAAGCAGCCAAGCGACTTCTGAAACAGAAGCCCTCTAATGACGACTTATGCGAAGTCGTGCAATACGTTCCGTCGTTTCGCAAGCGAGCTGGAAAGTTGATCTTCAAACGAAATCCCTCCAATGCAGATCTTCTTTGCATCATGTTATGGATTGGAACGATGCGAGCGGCTGCTTGGCAGCGAATGCTTTCCAATCATCCGACAAAGGAGAATCTCTGCGTGGTGATTTATCACATTGAGTCGTTACGCCCATTGGCGTGGCAACGGTTGATTGAGCGGGATCCATCCTGCGACGATTTGTGTTCCGTCATTTCACACGCGGAATCGCTTGAAGAAGCAGCCTGGAAGAAGCTGCTCGAGCTTGGGCCGACGAACCAGGACTTGCGCCGACTAGTCGCTGGACTGTCTAGAATCCGACGTGAATCCGCGCATCGCCTGTTGCAAGAACATCTGTCTGAGACGGATCTGCGATTTGTGCTCGAGACTTGTCCGAGTTCTTCGGAAACGATGGAGGAAATTCTGGGTATCGCTACTGTCTGATATGCAGCACCTACGACTCCTATGATCGATTTAGCCAACTTGGCCTACACGAGTGCCAAGAAAACAACCCCAGCATCCGCTGGGGTTTTTCATGATGTAGAATGCTACTGATTCAATGCGAGTATCGCTCATTACCAAGCAAAGGGAGTGTAACGATGGACAAAGTAAAGGAATCGGTCATGGCCATTTGGCGTTCGCTCGACGCTGCGGCCCTCACCGATGGTGAGCTCATTCAAATCATTTGTGATAATGACGTCGTTCGGCTTGATGCCTGGAGGGTATTTGCAGAGCGTGACCTTCCATCGTCACGGCAATTTGTTGTCTTGCAGCATTGCCCTGACTTACGCCCTGAGTGTTGGCAGCGTATGCAAGAACAACCGATCGAGAATCGCGTTTTGGTCGATGTCATGCGGTTCATTCCGGAACTACAGGCCGAAGCGTGGGAACTGTTTCAGGCAAATGATCCATCAACGGATGATTTACTGTGTCTAGTGAGCGACGTACCCGTTCTTGCCGAGAAAGCCTGGCGGTTCCTTGATGTTGAGCAAGTTTCCGACAAACGCTTGCGCGGTCTGGTGATTTCGTCTGCCGCCTGCCGCAGCTTTGCGTGGGAAGCGTTAAAAGCTCGCCCTGTGACCGTAGACTTTCTTTTACAGTTAGTGCTAGGCGTTCCAGCCGTCCAATCGGAAGTCTGGCAAGCAATCCTCGTCCGCAACCCCACTGCTTCAGAGCTTCGCATGATTGCCAGCGGCGTTCCAACGCTGCGAGACGAAGCGATGAGCCTGTTCAATCAAACCCACCAGGGAAAAGTGGCGATGCTGCTTGCAGCTGGCTAGTAACTCGCGTTGCAAGTCAATGTTGCTGAAACAATGCAAATGATTGGTACGCGAGCGTCGCGAGGATTCGAATGAGTGGTGGAGCCGCAGAAGATCATCGGGGGCGCTTCCAGCGCCTCAAGAATCGCCTTTTGAAGGGTAACCATTGGAGAGTGGCGAGCGGCGGGGCTGAACTTCGTTCAGCCGGAGGGGCGGCTTTGCCGAAGGAGAAAGGAGTGCGGCGACGCGTCGAGGACCGAGCGCAGGCGAGTGTCCGCGACCCCGGGCGGGTGCGCCGTGGCTCCGTCCGCGATAGTCGCAAAGCCGCCCGGGGTCGCGGACGAAGGACGTCGACGCGGAGCCCTCATCAAGGTGAGGGAAAGTGGCTTTGCGAGCCACGTTCCGTGTGCAGTCCCCTGCCACGCAAGCTGCCACAAAAGGTGTCACGGTAACCCCATATCCATTCCCACGCCTATTGCGTCATGCTTACTTTTTGTGGTGCTTGATCGCCAAGGTCGATCAATCGAGCGAAAGCGATTGCAAGTGTTATCCCTCTTTGCGGACTCCGTCCGCGCTTCTTAAGCCATTGGCAGCTATGGCGACTAAGTTGAGTTGGCGCAATGTTGCTCGCCAACAAATAGCACGCCGGGTAGATCGCGCTCCAGCGCAATCGCATCGAGCACCTGTAAGCGAGGCTCTTCGCTATCAGCCGCATCGCGTCGAATCAATTGAGCTAACATCTTCGATGTCTCACGCTGGGCTGCTGCTTCAATCCAGCGTCGACGCTGATCAAGCGACGCATTCACCCATTCCTGCTGTAATCGCTGGGTGTTTCGAGCCCGCTTCTGCTTGATCTGCTGCGTTCGTTGGTCTCGGGTGGATGTGACCGCATCCCACTGCCGTTGCTGTTCTCGCAAACGCTGCAGCTTCTCCCGGGACTGACTACCACGTGGCGGTTCCCAGTCTTCACGAATCGCTTTGGTCAGCATGCCAATGGGATTCTCGGTAGGATGTCGATCTCCGAGCCATCGGACCTGGCGCTCGATTCGCTCAAGCGGATACTGACGAGAGAGACTCTTGGCAAAACTAGCTTGCATGCCGGCGGAAACCAGTAGTTCAATCCCCTTCTTCCCATCTGCAGCAGCATGTTGTTTAGAAGTGTTTTTCTGATTGTCTTTATTACTGGTAGGGTTTTTGAACCGTGTTTCAGGTTGGGTTTTTGAACCGCTCCTGGTCTGATTTTTGAACCGTGTGTCTGGTCTGGTTTTTGAACCGCTCCCCTGGTCTGATTTTTGAACCGCTCCTGGTCTGATTTTTGAACCGTCTTGCGTTTGTATCGCTGTGCCGAGCCATCGTAGGGCATAAGTTGCTGCACGTTGCTGGGTTGGATCGGGACTGAATTGGCCCGATTCGATGCAGTGAATGTAGCCGTTGACTTGCGCTTGCCGGATCGCGCTACCGAGTGTGCTTCGATCGACAATCAACGTGTGCCGTTGGAGTTGCGAGTACGACAGCGAAGACTCGCTTCGTCGTCCTCCAAACTGATTCTGGTATCCAACGGTGTGCCGGATGACAGAACCAACGACCTTGACGACCGATAGGGACTCTCGGCGAACGACGTGATCAAAGAACCGATTGGGAACTGGCGTGCGATGGCCTTCGCCAACGTGGAAGCCGCAGAATTGATCGAGGTGCCGGGCATACTCCCCTGCTTCGCTCCAGCGCAGCGCGTATTTTGCGGTCTGTGGTGCTTGATTGCGTCCTCGGGATCGTCCCTGTTGAATGCAGACGAGAAAACCTCGTTTGATGGCTTCGTCGAGGGCGGGGCCGATGGCGCCACGGCTAACACCTGCCTCGTCGATCAGGTCGCGATAACGAACAGAAATTTCTTGTGATATGGGTTGGCCTTGCGCGTCAAGCCAGCCGAGGGTTTTCCGTAGCAAGTACGCCACAATCCGCACAGTGCCCCGTGAACAATATGGAATGCACAGATCAAGGAATTGATTGGGGCAATAGATGTAGTTCCCACTGAGCGGTTCGAACCCATCAAACGTTTCAGTCCCTGGCCGGTGATCTTGAGGGATCGAGACCATAAGGTTTAGGAATCACGACGGCGGAACAAATGAAACTCTCGAGTCCAGATGGAATCCTTCGACTTCTTGGCATTGGCATCCTTACTCCCCTGCTCGGTATTGGCAGAAATGACGTCCGCTTGTTGACTCGGTGCGGCGATTGCTAAACGCTGCTGTAAGTCCTTCATCAAAATATTCTGCTCGCGCATGCGTTCGTTCTGGCTAGAGATCTGGTCATCCTTGCGATCAAGTTGCTTTTCTAGGGTTTCGATCTGCCGATCCTTCGCTTCAAGTTGTTCGCGTAGCAATGACAGAACGGTCGACTGACCCTCGGTGCTCGTCGGCTCCTTGGCTGCAGCAGGTTCACTAGTCGTCCCCTCTTCCGCACGATAGCGTTTATCGAGCAAGTCAGTATGGATCTTCCAGATGTAGGGCTCCCCTGCTTCCTTTCTGGCCTGGAGGGCCTCGTGATCAGGATCGATCAGATGGCGATCCTCGTGATCGGGATCGGCGGTGATTTCGCGAATCAAACGTTTGAGTGTGGAGTCTGACTTGCCGCTGTATTTAACCGCTTCTTTGAGAATTAAAAATGAAGTCATAAGCAGGAGGAGTAGATGGTTGTCAGTTTAGCGCTTGCATGGGTCATGGCAAGCGTTTGTGACCTACCCCTGACCTAGGGCGGCTCACGTGCGAGTGCATGACACTGCGCATGCACTAGGTCATGGCATATCGTTGGCAGTGGTCATCCTAGGTGTAAACTGCGATCAAGGTGGGTCGCTGGTCAGTTCAATGAACGGGGTCATGGCTGGGGTCACGTCAAAACAAGTTGATGTTGCGCAAGAAACGTGACTCTGGTCTTGCTATGGTTCACGACTCAGGTCAGGTCAACAGGGGACTGACCTAGGTCATGCTGTGAAGATTGCGTGACGCGATTATCTTGAACAGGAGAAGAGCCCGAAGGCACGCCAAAATCCTCCGACCGTTTTAACTCTGGCCCAAGAGAGTGACTCCAATCATTCGAGAGCAAGGGAGTCATGACATAACTCATGACTCCGTACGTGACCGGTACCAGTGAACCCCACTTAGCCACGGTGACTCAAGTGTGAACATGGACAGCGACGGGTGAGAAGCCCCATTCGCAGCATGCAGGACAGACGCTATCGCTCGGCAGTACTGCACGCGCTTCAGGGAAACACTAGAGCGATCGGATATTGCGGCAGGGTCAGAGAGAGATAATTTGGCGATCGTATCTTCGATAGCTCAAGCACTTGCGATGGTCGATGTAGCGCCTGTTGCGGGCAGGGGAGTGGTGGTGGCTGATGTTTTCATTCAAGGTCGGTGCGAATTTGAATCATGTCGATTTCAAGATGCTTCAGCAATCATCAAATCAAAGTTTCCCGGGGAAACTTTCAGCAGAAATTGTTGGATTGGCAATCTTGAACAATCGTCACCAACTACCGGTTCTGAACCTGTGTCTTTACATCATCTAAGGCTTCAAGGATTTGAGCGGCAGTAGGGGAGTCATCCTCGAATTGCATGGTGATCGTAGCATGCGTTGTACGGAACTTCTCGGTTCGTCGACGCGACGTGTTCTTCGATGGCAGGGGAGACGACTTGCGTTGAACATGCTTCTCCACGGTCAGGGTCGTATGGTTGCCCTGTTGGATTTCATGCAAGAGTTCAATCTGCTCGGAGACCGGAAGATCTCGCATGGCATACAAATGCCGGCGTGCGATACGTCCGCTCG
>JAGQPR010000294.1 GCA_020426625.1 Planctomycetales bacterium | reverse complement strand
AAAACCGCGTGCTAGTGCACAGCGGCTAATTTTGCGGAAGGATTACGTGGAACTGGATTTCCAATTCTTGACACTAGCCATGAGCCTCTTCACCTGGAATTGACAAGCTAGAAGTTTGTCCCGCGTAATCACTGTTTGGTTGCTCAATTGTTGAGATGCCCTGCCAGATCTCGGCGGATTTTCTCTTGGATTCTACGGACAGTCCTCTCGCTGCAGCCGATTTTCGCAGCGATTTCAGCTTGTGTATACTGCTCAAGCCACAACTGTAGCACTCGTTGACGCTCTCCGTCGTCGGCTGTGAACGCGGCTTCCAACATATCTTGGAGGTCGATATTCTCGATAGCGCTATCCCACTCGGCCGGTTGCAGTGCGGGCGAGTCCGGCAGGGCTTGTTCCTTATTGACAGCGCGGCGATCTCGCGTGTGGTAACGGGCCTGCATGCGGACTTTGTTTAGCGTAATGGTCAGCAATAAACGCCAGAGGTCATCCTTCGACTCGAGCGAGAAGTTACCTGCAGCCGCACGGCGAAAGAAAGTTCTACAGGCGGATTGAACAACATCCTCTGGGTCCACACGGCGTCGCAACCACGTCGCGATTTGACGCTCAGCGACACGTTGCAGTGCGTCACCATAGCGGTGCCAAAACTCTGCCACTGCTTTATCTTCTCCGTTGGCCAGCTGCGCTAACCAATCAACGGTGACTTCACTGTTAGTATTCATGTTCACCCTCGCTGTTTCCTCCAGCTGATGAATCTACACAAAATGCAATGGAGCATGAGTTTGGCAATCATCTGTGGTTGACGGTTCTAACGCACTGCGGCTGATTGAACCGCGTGTGCGCTGGCTGGCGCGACAACATCGTGTTTTCAGCGTACGGCTTTCGTCGTTGCGAGCATTCGGATCAGCCGCCGCCTGAACGAGCCCTGTTAACTTATGCCGCCAGGGTATTTATAACCATTTGCGCAGCTTTTGTGGAACCGGACGCCTAAAGGGCTTCGGCAAATGATCGCGGTTGAAGATACCAATACCAAGGATCGCCAACTCAGTTCACTGTAGTCTGCAAGGGCCGGGGCCGATACGTATTGCTATCCCGACCGCAAACGTTGGGTCCTGCTATTGCCAGTGCAGGCAAACCAGGAGTCAGGCGACAATCTACAGTTTTTTGTTGCTCAAACCGCCACCGGCGATCGTGTAGATTTTCCTGAAATACTGGATCTTGCCGCCAGATGCTGGCGACTTCCTTGGCGACGATGCTAGCTTGACCCCGCACGGGATCTCGAGCACTCAGATTACAAATATAGACGGATCACCCATGTCGACGTTGGCTTGCCAAACGGATTTGCAACAGGAACAAATGATCGAAACTATCTCAGCTTTACAGGATCAGCTGGAACGATCGCAGAGAATGGCGATGATCGGCGAATTATCGAGCACGACGACGCACGAGTTCAATAACTTGCTGACTACGATCATCAATTACGCTCGCATGGGACTCCGCCACAAAGACGAGGCGACCCGCGACAAAGCCTTGCTGCGAATCAACGATGCGGCAACTCGGGCGGCAAAAGTAGCAGGCAGTGTTATGTCCATGACGCGCACGGGCGGGCGGTTTGAGCCGATTTCCATGAAGCAAATTGCCGAAGATACCTTGCTGCTGATGGAACGCGAGTTTCGCAAGTACGGTGTCCTCTTGGAATCGAGTTTGAGCGAAGTGCCAAATGTGATTGGCAACGCCTGCGATTTGCAGCGAGTGCTGCTGAACCTACTCGTCAACGCAAGACAGGCCACTGCCAAGGGTGGGTCAGTGAGATTATCTCTGCAGTTGGACAACGGAACCAATGAAGTAATCTTCAGCGTGCGGGACACGGGCACCGGGATTCCCGCCGACGTATTGCCAAATATCTTTAAGCCATTCTTCTCGACGAAGTCTGGCCCGGACGCTTCAGGTAAAGGTGGTAGCGGAGTTGGACTGGCCAGTTGCAAAACCACGATTGATGCCCATGGAGGCAGAATTCGTGTGGAAAGTACGGTAGGCAAGGGAACCGCATTCATAATCCGCTTGCCTTCGTCAACTAGTACCGCGGCGATGGCCGCTAACAACTAAAAAACGACACTTCTCGCTAATCGCCACCACGGTTTCATCGATTAGCGAGAAGTGTCAAAAAAACGCCTTACTTTTCAAACCGGTAAGTCACTCTGTGGCATGACAGGTGCCTATTGACTTTTATGTCACTACGGCGGTCGCTACAATCTTCGGTGTCCCTTTGGACACAAGAGATTTGGTCCCGCTGTTTATCGTGCAGGGTGATTGCTGATGATTTCTCGCTTGGTATTCGCGAGCGCTTGCCCAGTTGTTTGGCTGCTAGTGGTTAGCACATGCGTTGCGCAAGAGGCTGTCCGCAATGTGTTGTTCATTATTTCCGACGACCTGAAAGCGAGCGTGCTGGGATGCTACGGAGATCCGCTCTGCAAGACACCCAACATCGATAGGCTGGCGACGGACGGGATGTTGTTCGAAAGTGCCTATTGCCAGGGGACATGGTGCGCACCGTCAAGACAGTCATTCATGTTCAGCCGTTACCACGGCAAGTCGAACATGAATCTCGGACAGCATTTTCGAGAGAACGGGTGGTACAGCGCTCGCGTGGGAAAAATCTATCACATGCGGGTACCTGGCGACATCATCGATGGCACCGACGGCAAAGACGAGCCCTCGTCTTGGACGGAACGATTCAATTCACCTGGTCAGGAAGCGCACTCGCCAGGCGACTACGCGTGTTTGAATTTGAACATTTTCACCGACGCGCCTGAAAACCGACAATCGACGGCCATGCCGCACCGTATGTTCGTTTCGGTAGAAATCGATGGAGACGGGCGTGACCAGCCCGACTACCGTGCGGCCAGCAAGGCAATCGAATTGCTGGACGAACATAGAGATAGACCGTTTTTCCTCGCTGTAGGGCTAGTCAGACCACATTATCCAATGGTGGCACCAAGAAAGTACTTTGCAACTTACCCGTGGCAGAACATTCAGTTGCCTGAAGTTCCCGACGGAGACCTGGACGATATTCCTAAACTTGGTCTTGCAGGTACCCTGTCGGGCAAGAATCCAATCGGAAACTATCCAGACAATCAAAAGCGGATGTGGTCAGCCTACTACGCATCGGTGTCGTTTATGGATGAGCAAGTTGGCAGAATCTTGCGGCACTTGGATCAGCTTGGTCTTCGAGATTCGACCGCCATTGTGTTTACCAGCGATCATGGTTACCACTTGGGTGAGCATACGTTTTGGCAAAAGTCTAATTTGCACGAACAAGTTGTGCGGGTGCCATTGATCATTGACGCGCCTGGGATGAAGTCCGGTCGGAGCAATTCTCTGGTGGAATTAGTGGACATCTTTCCCACTCTTTCTCAATTGGCCGGATTGGATATCCCAAGCAGTGTGCAAGGCGAGAGCCTCGTACCGATCCTGCAAGATCCTGAGGCCAAGGTCAAAGAGTGTGCTTTTTCGTTCGATCAGGGAGTTGCTATCCGCACGCAGCGTTGGCACTACCTACAGTACAACGATGGAACCCATGAATTGTACGACATGCAGGAGGACCCACATCAGTTTACGAATCTTGCCGACAAAGAAGCTTTTCAAGCGACCGTACAAGATTTGAGGGACAAAATCATCGCTCGGCAGTAGCAAGTATTAGCGAGCGATGTCATTCGCGCTGGTACTTCCCGACCCGGCAGCAATGCGTTCTACCGCCCTCCGGTCAAACAAGGGCAGATCACCGGGAATCGTATATTTGACAGCGGCCGCTGCAGCCCCGGTGCAAAGTGCAGTTTCTAAACTCTGATCGCGAACATAAGCCGACAGAAATCCGGCGGTGAAAGCATCGCCGCCACCCAGTCGTTCAACAAGTGCGGTCCGAAAAGCTGGCTGGTGGATCGGTTTGCCACTTGGCTGAACGGCAAAGGCCCCTTGCTCTCCTGCGGTTAACACGATCGTTGCATTGGGGAACTGACAGGCAAGTTCGCGGACGACTTCTTCGTTTTGGTCAGCTCGGCAACCAAGTACATTCTTGGCGTCGCGGATAGGTAGGAACGCGATGTCGGCCAGCTGCATCATTTCTCGGTAACAGGGCGCGGCGCGGTCAGCCGACCATAGTTTGACTCGGTGGTTGGTGTCGAAGCTGATTTTCCAGCCCGCCTGTCGAGCGAGATTCACCGCCTCTACTGCGGTAAGCCTGGCGCTTTCAGATATCCCCAGCGTAATGCCGGTGGTGTGGAATAACTTGGCGCGAGCCGGTTCAAACAAATCTACTGGCAGGTCTTTGGGCTGCATGCGGCTGGCAGCCGAATCGGCTCGATCGTAAAAGACTTCAGAGTGTCGCGGTTCGCTGCCGCGCTCCATGAAATAGGTTCCCACACGATCTTCAGCGGTCCAGACGACGTGCGAAGTGTCCACGCCATGGCTACGCAGCGAGCTGGCCACAAGCTGCCCCAACGGATTACAATTCAGACGCGAGAGCCAGACCGTTGACAATCCCAAGCGTGACAAACCAATTAAAGTGTTCGACTCACTGCCTCCAACGTGCATTTCCAAATGGTGGGATTGTTCGATCCGATTGTATCCTGGCGGGGTCAAGCGAATCATCGTTTCACCCAATGCCACGACGTCGATCTTCATGAAATCTCCCTTTAAGGCGTATAGCGATTGGTCAGAATCTGAACGCGATGGCGTGCTGGACGCCACGTGTTATCGGTTTTGCACACAAAGGTGATTCGCCATGCAACGCACAGGACAAGTACTTCAGCCGGAAAATGCAGTATTTGCAGCTAAACTAGCGTATTGTTCAGCGACATGGGACACAGTGGACCAGTCCTGCGCAGCCACGGCTTGGCTATCAATCAGTTTTCCACCAACGCCAACCGCGCACGCTCCAGCCGCCAGATAATCGGCCAAGTTTTCCAGGCCGACACCCCCAGTTGGCATCAACGCCAATTCTGGCATCGGTGCCAATACGTCTCGTACGTAATCGGGGCCTAGGCCGCGAACTGGGAAAACTTTGACCGCACTGGCCCCAGCTGACCAAGCCGTTGCAATTTCGGTTGGTGTCAGCGCTCCGCACATAATTGGAATGTTACTGCTCACGCAGTGCTCGATGACATGCAAGTCCAATATTGGAGTGACAATGAATTGTGCCCCAGCCCCAATCGCTCGACGGGCATCGTCGGTGCAGCGAACCGATCCAGCCCCGATGACCGCGTTGCCACTCTGAAAATAGGTCAGCTGATCGCGGCACGCACTGATCACTTCCAATGCATGCGGATTGGTCAAAGTGAATTCTTGGACAGTGATGCCTCCATTGAACAAAGCCTCAGACAACGGCAGCGCATGGCTGAGATCGTCAAGGCGCACGATGGCGACCAACCGAGATTTTCTGACCAGACTCATGACGCCGGAATCGGCTTTCAATCCCACGACGATATTCCTCGCAAGTGTTGGTAAGGCAAAGCAACTGCAGGCTCGCTAATTCCATCCAAATCAGGGGCTTCCCAATCCGGGACAAGCGAAAAGTCGATTCGTGAAATGTCGCTCTCGGGAATTGCCGCGGGGGGGTTCAGGCCTGCCATACCGAGAAAATTGTGCACTAGTTGGTACCCGAACGGAGACAAGACCGACTCAGGATGGAATTGCACGCCGAAGGTCATGTGCAACTTGTGCCCCACAGCCATGATTTCGTTTTCGCCAGATTGGGCGATAACGGCCAGCGAATCGGGTAAAGATTCTCTTTCGGCTACCAGCGAATGGTAGCGGGCGAATTCGGTCGTCGAAGGTAGATGCTGGAATAGTGGATGGTCGGATAATTGAATTGGAGTCGAGCACCCATGCAGGGGTTTCTTCGCGCGAACAACGCGGCCACCAAACGCTTTGGCAATCACTTGATGGCCTAAGCATACGCCCAAGATTGGCAGCCGACCCGACCATTTTTGGACCACTTGGATACAACTTCCAGCGTCATCGGGATCGCGTGGGCCCGGTGAAATAATGATCGCTTGGCAACCATGGGAAATGGACGAGTCGATTGTACTGTCGTCGTTGCGCAGCACGGTGACCACTTGGCCAAGCCGCACCAGATATCGTTTGAGGTTGTAGACAAAGCTGTCGTAGTTATCGATCAACAGAATCACTTTAGCTCATTAGACTCCAATTGAATCGATGGCCCGCAGCAAGCCTTCCGCCTTGTGCCATGTTTCTTGCTCTTCCAAACCCGGTTCGCTGTCCGCCACTATTCCACCGCCGACAGGCATCTGCCACCAGCCGTCGCATACAGTAATCGTGCGGATTAGGATATTCAAATCCATGTCGCCAGCACAGCTGATGTAACCTAAGCTGCCGCAGTATGGGCCTCGCGCGGTGGGCTCTAGCTCGGAGATAATCTGCATTGCTCGAATCTTTGGTGCTCCGGTGATGGAGCCACCAGGAAAGGTCGCAGCGATGACGTCCAAGGCCGTTACGTGCTGTTGCAGCTGGGAGCGTATCACACTTACTAAATGCCAAACCGATGGATATTTCTCTATCCCGCAAAGTTTATCAACTTTGACGGACTCCGGTGTACTGATCCGTGACATGTCGTTTCGCATCAAATCGACGATCATCGTATTTTCGCTGCGATCCTTGACGCTTGCTTGCAACAATTGAGCCATCCCGGCATCAGCGACAGGATCGCTCAGACGAGGTCGGGTCCCCTTGATTGGGCGAGTTTCCAACTCGGAATCCTGTAATTGCAAGAAGCGTTCGGGGGACGCGCTGGCGACTTGGACTCTGCCAAAGTCGGCGTAGCCAGCAAAGGGTGCTGGGTTTTGTTGTCGAAGATGCATATAAAGCGAGGCTGAATCGATGCCCGCGGGGCGAAGCAGGCGTTGAGCCAGATTCACTTGGAATACATCACCAGCATGAATGTATTCGACGCATCGACTTACCGATGATCGAAACTGACGAGCTGAAAAATTACTTGTCCAGTTGTTCCAGCGAGTAGCAAATTGCGGTGCCAGTTGATCGACATGCAGCCGAAAGTTTCCAGGTCTGCCTTCACGTTCCGCTTCAATGGGCGCTTCGAGAATATCGAGGAAATGTTGCATGCGCTGATACGCTCGCAATTGTCGACCACGGTGGTCAGCCGCAGGCCAACCTTGTGACACCAACCAGCCCGTGCCAGCATCGTGATCCCAGCTAAGCACCACGTCGTACATTCCCAATGCAGCCATTGGCAAATGGAATTCATTGTATTGCGGGCAGGGAATCCGCTCGAAACAACTGCCCATCTCGTAGCCGAACCACCCCATCCAGCCGCCCTGCATAGGCGGGAGACCTGCCAGCTTTTCCGTGGCTGACTGCTGCAAGTACCAGCCAATTCGCGTCAACACGTCTGGGTGAGATTGGTCCACTCGGATCGTTGCAATCGGATCGGCAGCAAGGTAGCTGAAGCGAGACAAGCCTGCAGAAGGTAGTGCGCTGTCCAGCCATACGCATCCTGGCTGAACCGACAAGCGACGAAAACAATATTCTGCAGTCCACGCGTCCGGCAGTCGTCGTATCAAGGGTTCAAAGGCGCCGCCGCAGAGCAGCGAGCTCGACCTTTGGTCTTCTGCATTTTGCAAAGTCATCGTCACGGTTGTTGGTTTAGCTGCAAACACACTCGATCAGACTCCGGGCGTTTCCGTTGTCAAAGACAACAGCGTATCACGTCCCGGCTATTTGCCTACTTGATGTTGCAGACAGCAGAACGAGATCTAGAGTCTTTGATTGTAAAAATGTCGTTGGAAACCTGCCTACCCACGGTGGCGTTCCCTGAGGCGTGTCGCATATAGTCATGGTGAGTAGACTGTGTGGCACTCTCCTTGCGTACTGGGAATCAACACTTGACTAGCATCCGAATTGGAACGCGCGGAAGCAAATTGGCATTGTGGCAGGCTGAGTGGGTTGCAGGTCAATTGCAGCAACGAGGTCACGACGTCGAGCTGGTTATCGTGTCGACCCAGGGCGACACTTCGACGGCCTCGTTAACACAAGTCGGCGGTCAAGGTGTCTTTACCAAGGAAATCCAAAACGCCTTGCTGCAGGAATCTGTCGATATTGCCGTCCATAGCCTCAAGGATTTGCCAACGATAGCAGTTCCCGGGCTGACGATCGGAGCGATCCCTGAACGTGAGTCAACCGCCGACTGTTTGATCAGTCGTCAAGTTGAGTCGTTCGAAAATCTCCCCAGTGGTGCCCGTGTTGGTACCGGCAGCGCTCGGAGGGCTTCCCAGTTGCGAGCATGGCGGCCGGATGTTGTGATTACTGACATTCGTGGCAATGTCGATTCGCGCTTGCGGAAGCTCGAAGAAGGGATCTATGATGCAATTGTACTGGCCATGGCGGGACTGAATCGCTTGAAACTGTCATCGCGCGCAACAGAAACTTTGCCTGAGGAACGGATGTTACCGGCGATTGGGCAAGGAGCATTGGGGCTGGAGTGCCGACGCGAGGACGCTCGAACATTGGACGCCATCAAGCCACTCAATCACGAAGTGTCCGCAGCAGCCGTGACTGCCGAGCGAGTTTTCTTGGGAACGCTTCTGGCAGGCTGTCTAGCGCCGGTGGCTGCGATCGGGAGGGCGGCACGCGACGGCAACTTGGTGCTGCGTGGCCGCGTATTGGCACTCGACGGTAGCCGATGTGTCGAGGGCCAAGTGACTGGGCCAGTGAGCTCAGCCGAGCAGCTTGGAAGTCAACTAGCCGAACAGCTTAAACAGGACGGCGCGGAGGAATTAATTCGGCAGGCGCGAGACAGCTGAGGTATCCAACCGTGGAGCGAGCAACCGATGAATCTACGCAGTGGAACACCGAGACGGTCGCAGCGTCGCTCTTCTCCAAGAGACCGGCCGATCGTCGTTAGTGCGATCGGTTCTCCCAGCTAAGAATGACTTGAAATGGTTTCGTTCGCCGACAACTGACGAAACAGCTTTACTATTCGCACAACTTCAATTCGCACAGGGTAAATTCAAGCTCGAATGTTAAACGAACCCGGCATAAGCGCTTACGACCTTCAGTTTCGGTTTCTTGATATTCCTGTGCGCATCGCTTGGGGTTTCTGGTTGGTGGCTGCAATCTTGGGATGGGAATGGAGCCGCAGCATCGACGCATCGCCAGCCATGACCAGCCCCGGAGCACCCATACTACTGTTGGTGTGGATGGGCGCACTGTTCCTGTCTATCCTTGTCCATGAAATTGGGCATTGCTTGGCATTTCGGTACTACGGTTTGGAAAGTCGGATAGTCCTGTACCATTTTGGCGGATTGGCAATCCCCGATTCATTCGGCAGTTGGCGGGGAGCGCGTCAACGATACATCGGGCCAAACGAACAAATCGTCATTTCCGCAGCTGGCCCCGCACTGCAACTTGTACTTGGGTTGCTGACCTGGTTCTTGGGGTTGGCATTGGGCATTCGCATGGAGCTGACCAGCCAAATCGGTTGGCTATTGGGAATCGAATTGCCAGAGATGCCACTTCCTTCTTCAGCCTTGGTCTTTGGCGCCTTCAGCGCAACGATCTTTGTAAGCACGATTTGGTCGCTGCTCAATCTAGCCCCAATCCTGCCATTGGACGGTGGCAGGATCATGGAAAGCATCCTACGCATCAATCGAGTCGATCAACCAACTCGAATGGCACACATGGTCTCGGTAGGCACCGGTGCATTGCTTGGTATATGGTTCCTGCAGACAGGGCAACCCGGAGGGATTATGTTCTTGGTTTTTGCAGCTAGCAATTGGCAAGCGATGCAGTACGGGCAAGGCGGTTTTTGAATGCGAAAATCAAAGTCTATGCATTGCATGACGAGAGTCTTTTGCTTTCGAAAATCGACTTGTGCAAAAAATGTCAAAAATATGTTTAAAATTTGTTGAAAACGTATTGCAATATCCGAATGGATCCTTACAAATATCATGCAAGGACGTAGGTAATCCCTGTGCATTGGATCCGTATGCGGTGGCCACCGTTGGATCAATTGTGTAGAGATTTTCTTGATTTCGGGGAAGAGGCTCGACGAGAGCGTGTGGCTGCTGTCGTCTACGGCCGCCTCTTCTCCTTGTTTCCGTTTTAACGGAGGAGAAAACGTGGCCAAGAAAAAAGCAGCTACCAAGAAGGTAGCAACGAAGAAGGCAGCTCCTAAGAAGGCAGCAGCAAAGAAAGCAGCTCCTAAGAAGGCAGCAAAGAAAGCAGCTGCTCCTAAGAAGAAAGCTGCAGCCAAGAAGAAGACCGCTAAGAAGAAGTAGTATCCTGCGGATCTTCGCACTCGAACACGCTTTCAGCGCGAAAGCCATTCAAGCCGTCACCAACAAACGTTGGTGGCGGTTTTTTATTGGCATTTCTCTAAGTAAGTGGACGAGAGCCTCCCCTTGGGGACGCCTCGCTAGCGTCACAAATCGTA
>JAGQPR010000293.1 GCA_020426625.1 Planctomycetales bacterium | reverse complement strand
ATTCCTCTCAATCGGGGAATTCTGGCGAATCCCACTACGGACCAATCCTAATTTTTAGCTGTCCCAAACCACTAGCGCGAATACTCATATGCGATAGCGATGGTTACTCAGTCTTCTACCTGATACTCTAGGCGACGCAATGAACTAATGCCCGCCCTGCGGTGAATCAATGGTAACTGCGAACACGATCGGCATTGAAGAATCGTCAGCCTGGATCAACTGAATCTGACGCTCGAGCAAAAACAAAAAAACCCCGCTGACCTTCAAACGAAGATCAACGGGGTCGGAACAGAGAAGAGGCATCGTTCATTTTAATCTGTGTGGCTGGAGTTGTCCACGCAACAGCGAATTTCCACCTCATATTTGGTTGCCACAGGAATTCCTGATATCGCTTGCCAACTTTGCAGTTCTTTTTGGGGGGAGCGACCGTTTGGCCTGCAGACCCTTGGTGAGACGCTTAAAGAAATGGATGCCAAGGGATCAAGTGCTCTATCGGCGATCATATTAGAACCCGAAATGCACAGCGACAGATCCGTGTCAAAAGTTCAGAATGAGGCCGTCTTCAGCAATTTGCACATGCGTGCCAGACAGCTTTGTAACCCTCAATAACATTCGCTCGATCAACTCTTGATTGGCCAACGGGTTGATGTGGATTAAGAGCGCCCGCCGCGGCTTGGTGGTTTGGATGATGTTCTCAACTTCAGATGTCCAACTATGCCCTGTTCGAATGGCAAATTCCATTTGGTCATCCGCGAAATAACACTCGTGCAGCAGCAAGTCCAAGCCATGGATCATTGAGACATATTCTGCCTCCACGCGAGAGACCGTGTCCGAAACGTAGGCCAATCGCTTGCCTGCCGCCTCGATGATGAAACCAAGAGAACCGCCAGGATGTTCCAGCGGAAACCAATGCACCTGCGAGTCGCCAATTTGCTTGCAGCCGGATTCTCCCTCCAAGGAAATGAATTCAAAGGATGGTTCGACCGGAAACAGCAAGGGGTTAAACAAGTGATCGCGGACAGCATTCAACTTGTCGATTGCACCGTGAACTCGCACCTTCTTCAAACTGGTCACAGCCATTACATCAATCAAGAATGTCAAGCCGACAGTGTGATCCAAGTGAGCATGAGAAAGCAGTATGTCGAGCGACTGGTTAGGTTCCTGTTGTAAACATTCAATTAGCCGAAAAAGGCCCGTTCCGGCGTCCAGCATCATGCTCAGTTCGGGCAAGTAATAAGCTGCTGTATGGCGGTTGGGACTGGGGTGATAGCCGGTGGTACCGAAGCAATGGATTCGCATTTTTCAAATCACTTCGAACTTGATACTCGCGGCAGCAAGCAATTCGAACAACCTCATGCTCCAGCTCGTTCCAGCGCGGATGCAAGGACTGCATTGCTTAAGGATGAATTGACACGTATAAAGTTACGACAAAACTGAAAACTGTCCGCAGAAAATTCTGATATGCACAAGCGTGCCAAATAATACAATCCACGCTAACATCCTGTACCGCAGGCTGCATTAAAGCTTATTGTACTCTCAATAGTCGGCCCCGGACACAATGCTGTCAACCGAAAGACGCATGGCTGAAATGCTTCTAAGCATGGAGTTACTCAATTCGATTCCGAGAATCTGCGGGGGGCAGGCGAAAAGCTACGGCCCCTGTCACAGTAATGGACGTCGACAATAGCTTAATCAACAAGCTAACCAGTAGGCTGATCACCTGGGCAACGCGAAGTTAGATTCTATTTTGGGCGACGATCGGGCTCAGCGATTTGCTCAATTGCCGCTAATGGGAGGTGTGCTGGGATTGGGCAAAGGAGCTTGACCAAACAACTTGCCTAGTCCCTTGCTGAGTTGTTGTTGCAGTAGGCCCTGAGCGGCATTCTGCACGGTCTGCTGGCTGAATTGCTGCAACAATCTGGTGTCGACCTGAGGGTTTGAGAGCGTGCCGCGCATCGGAAACTGCAGGGACTGTCCGCGCATCCCGGCAAGCAAAGGACTCGTTTCAACCCACTTGTCGGGAATGGGCACTGTGGCAAGCAAGTCCATTTGTCCATCAATGGCGACGCTGCCAGCGGTGGAAACGCTAGTGTCGCCAATGCGTACGTTCAAATTGTTGTGTCGAACGCGGCCATCCTGCATTTCGAAGTTGACTTGTTGCTCAGAGACATTTAGCCAAACATGCTGGCTGGCGACGGTGCTCGTATAATCGTTCTTGCGTATCTTTTCCACTTGTTGCACCATCGCAATCAGCGAATTAGATAACGGCCCAGGGCCAACTTGCGCACCGTGAATGTTCAGCTGCCCGGCGACGGACTGTGCGGCTGGATTGGCTGGGGTCAATTCTGCTTTTGCAAGCGTCAGACTCAATCGCCCATCCACGCGAGTTGCTTCGGCAAGCAATGGAGCCACATACTTCAACCATCCTTTGCACATTTCGTCGGTGATCGCCACATTCTCCAACACGCGCATCGGCTTCTGCTGGATGATCAAATTGTCTGCGGTCAGGTCGCTGGCTATGTCCCATCTTAGCACACCGCCACTGACGGGAATCTCGGTGGCGGACGTAAGCTGGCCCGCCTGCACGAGCACGGGAACGTCCGCTGTCCCAACGTCGATTCCCGCCACGCGCGCGCGTTGCCATCCGACGCGAGTAGTGGCGTTCAGTCCTGAAAGTAGCGAAGCATCACTGGAATCTCCAATTTGCCACTCCAGCTGGATTGGCACAGTTTGCTGGCCGAACAACTGCAGCTGTCCGCCCGTGTATGGCTGTAATTTCTTGGCGAGTGCTTCTGAGTCATAGACCACTTGCCCAGACATCAAAACTCCTTGCTCGACACTGGGCTTACCCGCAGCGATTGCGTCAATGGCTGGCGGAGATGTTTCGCCAGGCGCTGTTCCCGGGTTGTATTTCAATTCACCAGAGTAGGTTAGCCACGGTGTTTTGACCTGCAGGTTCTCGATGTTGGCAGAATTGTCGCCACTCAACCAACGGCCGTTGAGCGTAACGTTCATGCTGGGTTCGTTCCAAAACGGCGTGGAAATTTGCGTGCGTTGATCAAAACTGGCGAGCACGAAATTCTCGCCATTGGCTCCCAGAGTAAGACTGGCTGCCTGTGAATTCACTTGCCAAGCCAACTCGCCGCGCATGACACCTGTGGTGACGGTAGTAGAAGCTGGTTGGTTGTCCGGCAACGTACCAGCGGCGGTTTCATGGTATTTGAAATTGCTAGTTAGCCTTCCCAAATCCACTTGAAATCCTGCTTGCCCCTTGCGACTGCCCAGCGAATCGCCAACGGCAGCATCTCGGGCTGCCAGGGCAATGGAACTCATCTGCAGTTTTAGATCATTCACGGCCAATGCACCGAAATCGTTAGTGTTCACCAACCCCTGGAAATTTCCAATCATTAGTGGCTCGGTAAAGTCCATATCAGCGGTAAGAACCGTTAAGGGTTCACAGCGCCAGTTTGCACCAGTGATCTCCACATGGCTCAAGTCCATCATGCCATTGACTGCGATTTGAGCATTTCCTGCCACAGCAACTGTCGGTGGTTCGCTCATCCACATCACGCCGCGCCGATTCCATTTGGCCAGATCACCGGAAAGGCTAAGCGAGAATTTTGCAGGCGGCAAGGCAACCGCCACGGGCGCGTAAGTCGTTAGCTGTACAGGTTCCTGCAAATCGATAGTCAATTGATCATTGGACGACTTGAGTGCGAGCTGTGCCCGATTCAACTGAGTTGGCACATTGTTGTTCAGGTCGAGCGCTGCACTAATCGATCCGTTCCAGGCGGGTTCTTGGTGAGTGGCCGCTCCGGCAAACGCAATCTCTAACGGAGTTGTCTTTAAGTTACCCTTGGCTTGGATGGTGTTGTTACCCACAAGTGTCCAATTCAGATCGATTTCAGTACTGCCAGTCATCGACGTAACAGGTAACTCGATCCAATCCCCAAGCCGCTGGTGCAATTTGTCAAGATTCAGATTCGCGGCAACATTGCCTTCGGTAATGGTGCCCTTGCCCTGCAAGCTACAAAACTCCGCCGAAGCAGCTGCCGTAAAACGAGGACCATGGTCGCTTTGGGCAAGCTGCACATCGACGGACAGTGGCTGCTGCCATGCGATGGTCTTGCTGTCTGTCTGGGCTTTCAGTCCGGCCAATTGTACGTAGACGCGAATCGTGGCCTCGTCGTTGGTACCAGTCGTTTGCGCTGCAATGAACTGAGCTTGCCCAGCCTGCAACTGGGCATCGCTGCGCATCGGCACCAACGTCGCCGCCGATTTGGTCAGCTTTGCCAGATCAATCGTTCCCCGCACGTCGAACTTTCCATCGGCTATCGTCGGGTGCTCCAGACTTGGTATAGCAATTGGCCAAGGGCAACTGCCGTTAAACGCCACGTTGGCAAAATCGCATTGCAGCTTTGCATTTTCTACTTGCAATGCAGAACTGGTTAAGCTGACTTTTCCAGCTGCCGCCAAGACCGACAAATTCGCTGGCTCGCTACCAAGCAGCGTCGGAGCCTCGACGTGCAATCCCTGAGACTCGAACCGCTGGATGTCGATCTGCCAATGCTCACTCGAAGCAATATCACATTGAACAGCTGCTGAGACGCTACCGCCCAATCCCTGCACGGGAATTTCTGGCAGCCGCGCGCGGATGACCCGCCACAATCCCAAAGGCAAGTCCCGCAGCTCGGCCGTCATCGAAAGTGACTCCGATTGATCTGCTTGACTGAGAGCAGCCCGGATTTCGCCAGCGACTTGACCGGTTGTCGCATCACCGATCAAGGCGTGCATTTCGGTTGGACCGATGGTTTGTCCCGCACCAGGCAACTGCATCGCCGCGTTAGTTACCTGCACAATCCAACCGTCTTTACTGGCACCTTCCATGAGCAGTAGCTTGGAATCTGTGATTTCAATTCGACCGCTCATCGGCAGCGCTGAGCCAGAGTCTGGTGTAGTAGCATCGCTACTTTCAGCACTCATCAAGTGACTCAGGTGCTTTTCGATGTTCGTCGTCCCGTGTTGGGCAATCACAACGCATTCCGCCCGCTCAATTCGAACCAGCCCCAGGTCACTGCGATTGAGCAACCACGCCAACACACCTTTTTCTGTAGCGATGTTGCCAACCTTGGCAATCACTCTTCCCTCGGGATCGAGCAATTGCAGGTCCTGAATAGATATCGGTGCAAACCAACCTGCCTTGACGGACTTGATGTTAATTTCCAACGGAGCTACGCCCGCAAAGCGATTGGCCAACCCTAAGACAATACTTCGTTGGGTTGCAATCGTTGGCAAGAACAGGATCAGCAAAGCTGTGACGATGAAAAACAAAGTCAAACGTATTCGCCACCGTCGCCGACCGCTAGCGTTCGATGACGTCGAAGCCGAATCCCTTCGATCACGAACTGACATGGTAGTATGACTCCCAACTATCACAGATTTGGTGGACGTCCTGACAACGCGCGCCGAAACGGCTAACGCTCACCAAGCAGTTTGCTCGGTGGGACATGCCTGAGCGCGTGCTTAGGGCCGTGGCGATTCTTGCAAACTGGCGGCCACCGACGCCAGATCGAAAAATGCTGCAATCTAAAATGGGTAGACTAGATAAACTGCAAGTCCAATAGCTGATGCAAATGCGGAATGATAGTTGCAGTCAAAGGCGCAGGGGGTTACATTACTCGTCACTTCTGCACTCACCCGCCAGGGACTCTAGTCCCCCAAAGTGAGTGCGAGATTGCTTCATCGAAGCGGGAGGCAGACGAGTCGGAATCATTGTCGCCAAACCGTGCGAAGGTACACCAAACTTCGAATTGCTTCAGCCACGGAGTTTGGTTCACTGTCGTGTGGAAAAGCGGCGGTTGGTTCAGGACCGATTTCACCCCACTTTGGGAAAAGGATCGATCGATCTGTTTCGTGATACCAATCGCGATGATTGCAAGAGTCGACAACTTCCTATTCCAGCACACCTACGCGTTTCTATCGTTTCCTTTCTTCTTGCGGCGGCACTCGTCGGGTAGATGTTCATTTTGATTGAACTGGCATGTATCACTTGGATAGCGATTTGCAATCCTGCGCTTTGGGTTCGCCCGCGAACCGATGCAAAGCGAGGCTCGCTACTGAGCAAGTGGCTGCAATGGCCGTGTTTCGATCGGTGCATTAATCTCCCTGACCGGCCCGTGGAACGGTCTGACAGACCGACGCTAGCTAAGCCAGACAATCTGAGCGGTTTCCCTCCGGCTTCAGATGATTCTCTGCCAGATCGGCAGCGAATATGGTCGCTCTGTGTGGCAATGCTTCACGGCCGTCTGGAAAGTGGACGATGGATAAAGACAAAGTCTCCGGTTGCTCACCTTTTGCAAAAGCACTCCAGTCGGTTCTTGGCAAATCAATGCCGCCCCTGGAAATATGCATGGCGCGATCGATTCTCTCTCCGTGTAGCTTGGCTGATCGGCTTTAGGAAACAACTGGCCAGTTTTTGCCAGTTCGCGTCCGCCTCTTTGCAATTCGCGTACATCGCATAAGTTGCACAGGAAAGGCTAACAACGTGAATTTGTTTCCACTGGTCCAAGTGGCGGGCGGCGGGCTGCTTGTTGCTCAAAGCGACGGGATGTCGCAAATTATCGCCGTGGTCATCGGGCTCGCCGTCGGTGCGGGTGGCGTTCTGCTGGTCAATGCACTGCTAAGCCGCGGACTGAAAACGCAAGGGCAAGCAATTCTTGACAAGGCGCAGACCGACGCCCAAAACATCGTGCGTGCTGCTGAGCTGGAAGCCAAGGAGAAGGAGTTGCAGCAAAAGCAGAAAATGGAGCAGGAGGCTAGCTCACTCCGCGATCAACTTCGCAAGCGGGAGAACGCACTCGACCGACGAGAAGAGACGCTACAGCAGACTGCCGATGACTTTCGCAAGCAGGAGAAAATGGTTGAAGCCAACCAACGGCGATTGTCCGACAAGCTGCAGGAAGCAACGCGTCGAAGTGAGGAAATGAAGAAGCTGGTCTCCGAACAGACCCAGCACCTGCAGAAAATCAGCGGGATGAGTCGCGAAGAAGCCTCTCAGCGACTGTTGAAATTGCTGGAAAGCGAGCTCGAGCAGGACATCGGCAACCAGATTCTCAAGCACGAACGCAAGGTGAACGAGATCGCGGAACAGCAGGCTCAAGGCATCATTTTGACCGCCATGCAGCGCTATGCTTCAGCCCACACGGCAGACAATACAACCAGCACCGTCGATATTCCGAACGATGATATGAAAGGACGGATCATCGGTCGTGAGGGTCGCAACATTCGAGCTTTCGAAAAAGCCACCGGTGTCGACGTGATTATTGACGACACTCCTGGGGTAGTCATTGTTAGTGGTTTTGACCCTGTTCGACGCGAGGTTGCTCGCCAATCGTTGGACAAGCTGATCGCCGACGGTCGCATTCATCCATCGCGTATTGAAGAGGTCGTGGCCGAAACGCAAAAGGAGATTGAGAAGTTTATCCGCAAGAAGGGCCAAGAGGCTGTTGAGGAGGTCAATATCGGCGGCGTGCATGACAAGATCGTGTACATGCTGGGACGGCTACATTTCCGCACCAGTTTCAGCCAGAACGTACTTCGCCACAGTGTCGAAGTCGCATTTCTTTCCGGTTTGATGGCGGAGATGACCGGACTGAATGCCGACACCGCTCGCCGGGCTGGCTTGCTGCACGATATCGGCAAAGCGGCTGACCACGAACTGGAAGGTGGCCATCCCAAAATCGGTGCCGATCTGCTCAAGCGCCATGGGGAGAACGAGATCGTTGTCCATGCCGCCCTGGGACATCATGATCAGCTGACCACCGACTATCCCTATACGTTGCTTGTAGCCACTTCGGACGCTTGCAGCGCCTCGCGCCCAGGTGCGAGACGGGAATCTCTTGAACGCTACATCAAGCGCATGGAAGAATTGGAATCGATTGCCAAGCACTTCGACGGCGTCGAGCAGGCCTTTGCGATTCAGGCTGGTCGCGAGCTGCGTGTAATAGTCAGCGCCCGCGATACCGACGATGCCAAGGCGGCCAAGGTCTGTCGGGAGATCGCCAAAGCCTTTGAGCAGCAGTTGACATATCCCGGCGAAATCAAAGTGACGGTCGTCCGTGAATCGCGCTTCGTCGAGGTCGCTCGGTGAGCCCACAGCCAGTGCAAGAATCTGTGCAGGACCAATGCTTCGGCGACGTACCCAATGTCTCTCCGAACGCAATACGCATTGTGATGGTGGGAGATGTCGTCGGCAAACCCGGCATGCGGATAACATGCGACGCCATCCCTGCGCTGCGTGAGAAGTGGCACGCGGGAGGAATTGTCGTCAATGCAGAGAATGCCGCCGACGGTTCCGGATTGCGTTGCAAGGACTACCAGCGGTTGGTCGACTGTGGCGTTGACGCGATAACGCTGGGAGACCATGCATATCGCAAGCGGGAAATCATGCAGATACTGGAAAGCGAGCCAAACATCGTTCGGCCAGCAAATCTCGCTCCAAACGCGCCTGGCAGACCCCATTGTGTCGTCACTCTTGCCGATAATACCCAGTTGTTCGTCATGTGCCTTCTGGGTCGTGTATTCATGAACCCCTGTGATTGTCCTTTTCGCGCTGCGGACCGTGAGTTGTCGGCCAGCCCCACCAAAATCAAGTTAGTTGACTTCCATGCAGAGGCCACTAGTGACATGCAGATCATGGGACGCTATCTGTCGGGTCGTGCCTCAGCGGTCCTGGGCACACACACGCATGTTGCTACCGCAGATCAACAGATCATCGACAACTCAATCGGCTTTCAGTGCGATGTGGGCATGACAGGGCCCCACGACAGTATCCTCGGCCGCAAAGTAGAGGCTGTCCTGCAAGCCACGCTCCACTCAATTCCAACGCCTTTCCAAGTGGCCACCGGAGACGTACGGCTAAATGCAACTTGGTTTGACGCCGAGAGAACGACGGGTCGCTGCCTGGCGATTGGCCGCATCTGTCTCCATGAATCTGTGCTAAACGATTATCTCAAGCACCGAGGGAAAAGCAGCATGAGTATGCGCTTGTAGCTGGAGGCTGCTTCGTTCAGCCAGGATCAAGAGTACATGCAAGCAATAGACTGTAGAAACAATACAGGTCTCATCATCTTGATTGCCGAAACAGCAGGAATGCCTCCTGCTTGACAAGTCGAACGCATGACCACAATCCCTAGCAAGATTGATCCCACTGAGCAAGAATCCACTGGACGTACTCGCAATCTTCCCTGGATGCTGAGGCTGCTCTCGTTGTCGGCCGGGCTGTTCATCCTCTGCCTTTTTGTCGTAGCGAGAATACTGCAACCTGACGAAGCTGGTTTGGGAACACACATGCAACTGGGCTTACCGCCCTGCACTTCTATTAGCTTACTAGGTCTACCGTGCCCATCCTGCGGTATGACGACGGCATGGTCTCTGCTGACTCGTGGACAGTTGAGTCTCGCTTTGCAACGAAATGCTGGCGGAACGCTGTTAGCAATAATCGGTATAGCGTACCTGCCCGCAAGCTGCTATTTCTTCTTTTGCGGCCGCTCAACCCGCGGATGGTTCTCGCTAGCTTTGGCCATTGCAATCGCCTCTGCACTTGGCGTGTCCATTTGTCAGTGGATGGTGCGGCTGTCGGTTGCCTAGTCGTCGATCCGCGGTGAATTTGTCAGCCAATAGAGTTTCAAGGTTGGTTGTCTGCCAATTTTCAAAGCGTTAGAAGACACGCTGCGATCAACTGGCCGCGAATGTTCGGCTCGCGATTCCCCACACCTGTCATAACGCTCATATTCATGCACTCGCCTGCAGCATCACCGACACCGTTCTGAAGAGGTTCGCTTTATGCATCAACAGCGTTTCGTATTATGCGCAGCATCGCTGCTGGTTTTGGCCGCATGCACGACCGGCTGCGTTAGCCTAGCTGCAAATTTGATTGGCGTTATTCAGGGCAATAATCGTCCCGCTGAATTCGAAGGCTTGGAAGATAAGAGCGTGGCGATCGTCTGCACCTGCGATGGAGACAATAGCATCGACTCGGTCAGTACGATGCTGTCCAGCTACATCGAAGCAAACTTAAACACCAACGTGGAAGATATTGACGTGATCAGGCAAGCAGAAGTCGAGCGATGGCTAGGCTCGCATGGCAGAAGCGATCGCGACTATGTTGAAATTGGGCGAGGCGTTGATGCGGAACGCCTGGTTGCCGTTGAAGTGATGAATCTCACGCTGCGCAACGGAGCCACGCTGTTTCGCGGTCAAGCGGACATCATGGTGACCGTGTACGACATTCCTTCAGGCGGGAAAATTCTCTTCAAGAAGCAGATTCCCGAATACGCCTTTCCTAAAATGGGCGGCCCCTCCGTCACCGATACCACTGAAGCGAAATTTCGCGGGCTATTCCTGACCGTACTCGCTGACAAGATTTCCAGACTATTCTACGAATCGGAAGTCGGTGTCGATTTCGCCCTCGACGCGACTTCGAATACGTTCTAGACGGGTACGCCAGCTAGTGTCACAAATCGTAATTCCGATGCCACATCAGCCTCAAGCGCTAGCGT
>JAGQPR010000292.1 GCA_020426625.1 Planctomycetales bacterium | reverse complement strand
CATAGTCCACTTCTTCGCCTAGATGCGTCGTGCCATTATCGCTTGAAAAGATAACCAAGGTGTTTTCGGTTAGTCCCAGCTCCTCCAGCCGATATAGTATTCGCCCAACGTACGTATCCAACCGCGAAATCATAGCTGCGTAGGCTGCACGAGGTGTGAAGTGGGGCGTGTATCCATATCCATTGGCTTTGACAAATGGCGGGTCATTCCAGCCAAGCTTAGTGTATTGAGCTAATTCCTCGTCGGGCACGTGCAAGGCAACATGGGGAATGACGCTGGGGTAGTAAAGGAAAAAGGGGCGATCCTTGTTATCGCTAATAAACTGCAATGCTTGCGCGTTGATTCGGTCCGGCGCATAGTCCGTGCCCTTGAACACATCGTAACTCTTGGGATCGCGTGGATCGGCGTCAGAGTCAAAACTTGCATGTCCCGATACCGCAGGAGAATTTTGCAGTGTGATCCTGTGCTTGTTATCCCACAAATACGACGGGTAGTAGCTGTGCGCGTGTGCCTGGCAATTGTAGCCAAAGAAGCGATCCACACCCTGAGTCAGTGGTTCGCCTGAAGACTCGGGGCCGCCTAGTCCCCACTTTCCAAACGCGCCCGTCACGTAACCAGCCTGTTTCAACAATTCTGGTAGAGTGATTTCGCTATCTGGAATCGGCCACTGGCCCTCTGGCGGCGTCGAGCGATTGTCACGTACAAAAGCGTGTCCAGGATGTTTGCCAGTCATCAAGACGCATCGACTTGGAGCACAAACTGCGTTCCCACAATAGTGTTGCGTGAAACGCATGCCTTGCAGTGCCAACCGATCGATATTGGGGGTCTTAATCTTTTCCTGGCCGAAACAACCAAGTTCGCGATAGCCCAAGTCGTCGGCCAAGATGAATACGATATTTGGCTTCTGCGTGGCATTTGCATTTTGCGCACGACAAATCGAAGGGGAAACTCCAACGACCAGCGTGCACAGTCCGAATACGAAAAACAGGAACTTGGCAGCTTTTGTGCCCCAATGAGCTCGGGCCGAACAATCAAACCGATAAGTTTCGATAGTCTTCATAGGAGATCCAGTAAATGCTTCTAATGTCCACTGAGAGGCTGAGGTATCGTGGATAGAGTTATCTGTCCTTAGAACACAGTATAGATGAACGGAGCCGCTCCGCTGGCAGCTAGCAAGCTGATGAGTCCAATCAGCAGCAGTGAGCCTACCAAGGGAATTAGCCACCACTTCTTATTCTCTCGTAAGAACAGCCAAAATTCAGCCAAGATCCCCAGGTCATCCTGTTCTGCCTGCTCTTCGAAAGACCGAGCTTTTTCAGACTCAGTCTTCTGTCCTTCTCTCTCCATTGCAAAACGCTTTCGTTCAAAACTGTTTAAAGTAACGGTCCGTATTCTGGGAGCCTTGTCGATCATGCCAGTAGCTGGAGCGCTTGCCGCTGCGCAGTTGTAGTGGATCATGGCCGCGCAGCCGCAGTACCAAGCCAATCGGTAGGACAACGCCAAAAAAAATCGCTCCAAACAGAATATGCCCAAGCATCCACGCAACTGGGTACGTCAAGTATTGCCAGCAGCGAATGACGGCGATCTGAGACTTGGGAACCGCATAATAAACGGTTGTGACCAGCGCGCCGCAGACAAGCAAGAACCCGTTTAGCCAGTGCCCCCAGCCACTGAACAAGAAAGCCAGTATGGCCAACAGCAGGCCCAGCGACAATCCAAACCAACGTCGCATTGACGGCGAAGGAGCAGCACTCAGATCGACTAGAGGCATCAATCGGGCTCCAAATTCTTCAGGTAGGTTTGGCTGTTTGTACGAGCAGTGTGAGGTTGCCGCTCACGCAGCATGAGAAAATTACCAACAACCAAGGCATCCATCTCTGTTGCCATGAAGCAACGATATGCATCGCCAGCGGTGCGAACGATGGGTTCTCCTCGCACATTAAAACTGGTGTTGATCAGCACCGGACAACCGGTTTGCCGATAAAACTCACTCAACAGGCCATGCAACCGGCCATGGCGCCCAGGGCTGACCGTCTGAACCCTCGCCGAATAATCCAGGTGTGTAATGGCTGGCAATTCACTTCTCCGTTCGCGTACCCGCTCCAATCCGCTGGCGGGTTGATCTCCTTCAATAATTGGCGCTGAACCCGATGGAACGCGCTTGGATTCCAACACATAGTGGGTGAATAACATGTAGGGGCTGCACGCGGGACTGGGCATGTCAAAGTACTGATTTGCCTGTTCTGCAAGTACGATTGGAGCAAAGGGGCGAAACGACTCGCGAAACTTGATTTTCAAGTTCATGGTCGTTTGCATTTGCGGATTGCGCGGATCCCCGAGAATGCTGCGGCTGCCCAGTGCGCGTGGGCCAAACTCCATGTTGCCTTGAATCCAGCCAACAACTTTGCCTTCAGCCAGCAACTCCGCCACCCGTTGGTCCAATATTCTCGGATCATCGAATTGTTCGGCAACTGCACCCGCAGCTCTTAGTTCGTTCATTTCTTGACTGGAGCTGATGTCCGGCCCCAGGAGAGAACCACGCTGGGAGTCTTCTGGATCGGCCCCGCGAGTATGATTGAGAAGCTGGTGCCAGATGAGCCAGGCCACACCCAGGGCACCCCCTGCATCGCCCGCGGCAGGCTGAACCCAGATTTGTTTGAATGGTCCCTCTCTTTGCAGTCTCCCATTGGCGACGCAGTTTAAGGCAACGCCTCCTGCCATGCAAAGATTATCCATCCCAGTCCGGGCATAGACGTGTTGGGCCAAGCCCAACACGATCTCCTCGGTCACTTGCTGAATGCTGGCCGCCAGATCCATATCGATCGAGCGCACCGGTGTATCCGGCAGCCGACGCGGAACGCCGACCAGTTTTTCCAGCTTGCGATTAGTCATGCGCAGCGTATGGCAGTAACCGAAATAGTCCATATTGAGCCGGTAGCTACCATCGTCGGCGATATGCACCAAGTTATCTCGTATCAACTTGGCAAAACGCGGCTGCCCATAAGGGGCCAGCCCCATCAATTTGTACTCACCTGAATTGACTCGAAAACCACAAAAGTAGGTCAGGGCAGAATAGAGTAACCCGAGGGAGTGAGGGAATCGAATATCCTGCTTAAGGCTAATAGTCTGGTCCCGCCCAATTCCCCAGCTGGTAGTCGTCCACTCGCCAACCCCGTCGATGGTGAGAATCGCAGATTCTTGGAAAGGACTAGGGTAAAAAGCACTGGCGGCGTGTGATTCGTGGTGTTCACAAAACACGATGCGTCGCTTGTAATCGCCGCCCAAATGCCGGCGGATTTCTCGAGGGAGATGCAATTTGGTTTGCAACCAACTTGGCATTGCCTTAGCGAACGAACGATAGCCACGAGGTGCAAAAGCCAGATAGGTTTCTAACAATCGATCAAACTTGAGCAGAGGCTTTTCGTAGAAGCCGACGTAGTCCAAGTCAGCCACCATCGCTCCAGCCATTTCGAGACAGCTGTTGACCGCGCAGCTGGGAAAGGCCGAGTCGTGCTTCTTGCGCGTAAATCGCTCCTCACTGGCAGCTGCTACTACAACACCGTCCTGAATCAGTGCTGCCGCAGAATCGTGGTAGAAGGCGGAAATGCCGAGTACTAAAGTCATTTAGGCGATTCATCCGGCATACTGGTTGATTCGTTCAAGAGTGGCACTAGGCAATCCGCCCATACTTCAGCTACTTGCAAATGTCCTGATTCGGTCAAATGAATCGCGTCACCAAGGTTCGATTGATCGCAAGGAACCAGCTGCGCAGCATCAATTAAGGAGATGTTATTGCTTGCGGCATAGTCACGCAAAGACTGTGTGATCCACTGACCGATCTTCCGGTTCGCCAAGATCTGATTCTCCGTATTCCCTAAGAAACTGTCGAGGCCGCTGCAACCTTGAGTCGCTGCCATGACTTGCGTGCATATTACAGGCTGAGCGCCGGACGTTTTGATGGCGGCGATCAAAGCTTGCAAGTCTTGTTGAAAGCCCGCAGCACCTGGCTCAGTCACTATAGTACTAGCACTTTCCGGAGGAGCAAACTTGGGGGTGGGCGCTGGGAACAGACGGAAGCGTATCAATCCGTACAGCGCGCTGCGAGAAAGCACTCGTGAGATCCAGGATGGGGCCACAGGTGATTTCGTCAATTCATCAGGGCTTTCTGCGATCACAAACTTACTGTCGTTCCAACCCAGGTACAGCAGCACGATATCCGGCTTCAGTGGCGCGATCTCCGTTTCATATCGGCACCGCGACTGCCGCATGTTGTAGCCAGGTACGCCCGCGTTGAGCACCTCTATACGTGGCGGAGCTTGCAGCCGCTGGCGGAGCAGCCGTTCCAATTGCGCACAGGAGTCCAGACCATCGGCGACAAGGTAACCAAACACGCTCGACCCTCCCAGCACTGCAATACGCTTGACGCCCTGGGGCTTGACTTTGGCAATCTCCGGACCTCGCAGCCCCAGGGAATTGGTGGTGACGTCGTACGTGGAAGAACGCAGCACCAAATTGCGACGCAAAGTGTATCCGGCCGTTGGATGCGGCACGAAGAATACTAGTCCAGTAGCGTAACAGTTACTTGTCCAGCCACGACTCGACACATACATTCGCAAGCTGAGCTCAGCTAGCAAAAACGCTCCGCAGATACCAAACGCCATCGCGCAGCCTGCAAACAACCGTTTTCGCCGTTTCCTTTTTCCGACAATCATCACAGACTTGATAAGTTGTAAATGTGAGTAGTTAGTAAGCAGTGGAGTGAGAGATATGAATTGGCAAACTAGTGCTCTGTCCAGATTGAAAAGTGCGATAGGCATCTTGCCGTCGATGCAAATTCAGCAAACGAGTCGCAGGATGGAAGCCTACGCCACTTGCTATGTTCACCTAAATTCCAATCTGGACAATTCCAATCTGGACATAGCACTAGATGCGGAAAAGATCTAGCTGATCGTATTGTGATCCCAGCACGAGAGTCGGGTCCGTATCCATCCACTGCTTGAGCACGGAGGCGTAAACGCTACGAAAATCGATTTGGAACTGGAGGTCACCGTCGTAAAGATGACTTAGATCGGGTGATTTTCCTAGGATCGGCTGTTGCAAGCGTTCGCTGCAGAAAAACATCGGAGCGGCGGCGCCATGGTCTGTCCCGCCGCTGGCGTTTTCCGCTACGCGTCGTCCAAACTCGCTGAAACTCATTACCGCGACTCGGCGTGCGTTGCCCGTCACCACAAGATCACGCATAAATGCTGAGACGGCTTCGCTCCACTGCTCCAGCAGCACACTGTGTGCTGGCGCCTGTTTGGAATGCGTATCGAACCCGTCCAGTTCGACATAATAGATACGTGTCTTGAGCCCCGCATCGATCAGCTGAGCAACAGTTTTCAATTGCTCACCCAAGCGTGATTGTGGATAGTTTATGTCCGTGCGGTATTCTCCGATTGCCTGCGCAACTTGCTGGCTGGCGACTACTGCGGCAGAAGTACTGGATTGCACAAAACCCAGCAATTCGTTGGCTTCTTCAGCGGTCGTCGGTGTGACGTTTCGAAGTAGGCTCCCCAGTGAAACATTGTCGCCGCGCAATTGAAACTGATCGACTGAATCTATCGACGGCACACGTACGTTTCGAGCCAATAGAGCCATCGGTTGCTGTCGATTTCCAATATGCAGCGCGGGTACATCGCTCCCGGATTGCTTGGGATCGCTATCGAGAAACGCTCCCAACCAGCCCGCCGGTCTGGGTTCGTGCTTTCTACGGCAAGTATGCCAAATGTCCATCGATTCAAAATGGGATCGATTCGGCTGATCGTACCCAACACCTTGCACGATACCGAGCATGCCGTCCTCCAGCAGGCGGGCCAAGCCGGTCATCGAGCCATGCAGGGCAAGCTGGTCGTCAATACGGATGACCGAATCCCTCGCGAGCGCTAGTGTTGGTCGGGCAGCCCGGTAGAGTTCGTCCAGGTAGGGGACGACGGTGTTGAGTCCGTCATTACCGCCCGACAACTGTACGACTACTAATATCCGACCGTTTGCATCATCCACCTGGGACGCGGCCGCTTGCGCAAACACATTAGGGACCCGTGTGGCAATTCCCACTGCGGCTGATGCTCCAACCGCCCCACGTAGAAACTGTCTGCGATTGCGCGTATTTTGGATGATCATCTTTGGCTCTCTGTTGAAAGGTCAAGTTAGGCCAGCTGGAATTCCGGCAGCGTCGTCAGCGAGTGGATAAGCGACCTCACCTGCTGCTCGGAAGATCGCACGAAGGATTCATTCAACTGAGCTCGATTCTTGGCGGTTACGGGGATCGCGAACAGCAGCGCCTCCATCCAGTCGATAATTTCATCGCAGGTGCTCAATCCATGGGAGTGAATGTAATCGGCTAGGCTTTGCTGCTCGAACCGAGTTGCTTCGTCTGTCAGGATGTGATGAACCAAATTGGCCCGACCTACCAAGGTTGACGAATTGATCCAAGTTCTGCCTCCGTCCCAACCTTTAACGTTTGGCGGAAAAAACAGCCCCTGACCGATTTCACTCAGGCCGTTGGCCAATTCAACTAGATTGGTCGTACCATCCAACGATCGCAGGAAGCCAACCGACAACTCGACGGGCGAACGGACTTTGCGGCCATGAGCCAATGGGGAAAAAAACAACTGGCTGCCAAGGATTCTCTCGACCACCGGGCCAATCATACCACCGCTATTGCGAAACAAAACCGCCAATGGTTCAATTAGCGAATTTGGAGCAGAGGGCTCATCGCAAACGAAGAAGCGAAACAACTTGCGACAAACAAATTGTGCCATTGAGGGTTGTGCGAGGACGATATTGATTGCCTCTTCCCCGTCAAAAGTACCAGACTTGCCCAGGAGAGTCTTCATACCTCGATCTTGTTGGTAAGTGTTCTTTCGGAATTTATTGTTGCGGATCTCCCAACCTGTAAAGCAGCGAGCCAATTCCAACACATCTTGCTCGGAGTAATTCCCCTCGCCCAAGCAGAAAAGTTCCATCAGTTCGCGAGCAAAATTTTCGTTGGGATGAGCCTTGCGATTCTGTGCCGAGTCCAAGTAGATCAGCATCGCCGGATCTCGCGCAATGCCTTGTACCATGCTCGCGAAATCTCCTAATGCATGCTGCCTCAAAAGCGTGTTTTGCGTCCACATCAACTCTGCACTGTCGACTTTTTCAGCGCCGGTCGCGAAATGTCCATGCCAGAACAAGGTCAATTTTTCCAACAGTGGTGCTGGCGTACCCAGCATGCGGTGGATCCAAGCAGCCCCCAATTGCTTGCTGCTTCCAGTTGCTAAAGTCGCGGAAACCAACGCGTCTTCAAGCGCGTCGAACTCTGCATCTCCGGGTGGATTTATGAGGTCCCGGACGACTTGTGTTGGTGGCAAGGAGAGAACGGCCTCAATGGTTTCGACGTTGGCTCCAAAGCCCGCGCGCCGGAATAAATGGGCTGCAGTGCGTCGATCCCATCGCAGCTGTAGACCAGAGCTTTCCTGCGTCTGTCCATCATAGGGTGTCCATGCCCAGCCTGGATCGATACTCTCAAGCGTATTCATGCATGTGCCTTTCGTGCATTCGTAGGCGTCGCGGAATCTGGTCTCTGTAAACTGAGTATGCTGGTTTTGCAGTTTTCTCGATAGACATTAATTCACCCTTTGGAGATACTATATTGCAGCTCGCGGCAGCAGAGAATTGCAAGTGCCAAGCAACTCTAGAAATCTACATCCGTTCATCCGGATGAATGGATATTGGTTCCGACTCAGGCGGATCAGCCAAGCATCCGCCTCAACGCGACGCAGCTGCTCGCCACGTTGTTGGTGAAGCTTATCAAACAATCGCTCGAGTTGCTTGCCAAATCGCTTTGCGGCCGCCATCGCGCCCAATCTAATTGGCCTCACCCAGTCGACTCTACAAATCCAACTGTTCTTGTGGCTTTTCCTCCTCGTCGAGCACGGTTTCGTTGGTAGCTGCAGCTTGCCGTTCACCATGTATGGTGCGCGCATGCGGTCATTCGCCCGCGTTTGACATCATGAAATCAAAGGACTCGCCAGAATAAAGATAAGTGGTAAAACGCTGCGTGCCATCGGGAAAAGCCTCAATTCACAGCAATTGGAATTGATGAGGTCGCTTCACGGCGAGGGCATCGTTACTTGACATTGGTGTACCAAATCGATGCAGGTATGGGCGACTGTTATGGGATGGAGAGAATCGCGAGTAGAAGTCCCTAGATCGATTCTTCGACTTGTTTCGAGGGAGCATCGACGGGCTACAGTTTGTGTGCAGCGACATGTGGCAGACCTAGCTGAATGTGATCGCGGAGCGAGCGCCCGAGGGACTGAATATCCTGGACCGCTACCATATGTGATGGCAATGGTGAACAAGAAGGTCGATATGGTGCGTGCCGAGGGAACACGCTAGCTGCAACAAGACGGCTACCAGCCCATTTTGCATCACAGTGGTTGGCGCCTGCTCAAGCGTCTTGAGAATCGCACTCCTAAGCCTACGGCTACGCTCCGAGAGCTACTGAAATACAACCTGCGAACGATGCGCTCCTACTTGATGAAGGAAGACTTCCAGCGGTTCTGGACCTACCGCAGCGGCTATCGAGCGGGGACATTCCTCGATGCTTGGTGCACACTCGCGTGGTCAGCTCCTGCGATAAAGGAAATGGCTGAAACATTACGTCGCCATCGGGACTTGCTACTGAACTGGTTCGCCGCCAAAGGCGAGCTCTCCAACAGCAGTGTTGAAGGCATGAACACTAAAGCCAAAGTCGCACTCAGAAAATCCTAAGGATTCAAGACAACTGAAGTCTATAAAACCGTACTATATCATGAGCTAGCGAAGCTTCCAGAGCATGAACTAGCCCACCATTCTGTTAACGAGACTCTAAAACTAGAGTATGACAATGAGAAAACTACTGGCCATGCTTGCTTTTCTGGGTTTGCTGTGCGTCTTGTGGACCATTGCACCTCTGTTTGCCTCAGGTCCTACGTTGCACGACCGCATCAGGATTGAATTAATGAGCCAGGATGGCAAGAAAGATGACTCTGTTTGCTCGATAGCGATATCGGCGGACAATAAGTACCTAGCGCTGGCAGTTAAGCGGCCTATAGTACCGTCTCATGGCATTTATCCTTATCGAATTCCACCTATCCGAATTCGCGATTTGGTTAGGAAGGAGTTTGTCGCGGAATGGATGCCTGACGATGCGCGACAGTTTGATTCGCCTGAGACTCATATTTATCACTTTGAATTTTCAGGTGATGCCAACAGAGCGTTGGTTTGCTGGCGACCTTACAACGGCACTGATCTAACGATCGAGATTCTTGATTGTCAAACCTGGAAGCCAATTGCGAAGATTACGCATCCATTGGCTGAGGCTGACGTGAAAAATTATGTTGACCGTGCCTTTAGTGACCGGCACCTAAATTATGCTGGCAGCGTTTTCACATTCGTGAGTTATGGCGAAGATAATGATTCAAGGCGAGTTGATTCATGGCGCGTCCATGTTCGAAGGACGGACAGACCCGATGAAGATAAGCTGGTCGTCGGATTTGATCCTCAGTCTCCACCGTCACTTTCACCTGATGGCAAGAAATTGTTGGTACGGCATGCGAATGGCGTAACGATGTACGATATTGAGACCAGCGAGCCCGAGCGACAAGTGGACCATTACTTGTCTAATTCTGACGTCTGGTCGCCCGATAGCATTCACTTTGCGCTATTGGATAAGAAGACGCGAAGATCAGCCCTTGTCTTCACGTCTCACAATGAAGACGCTCCAAAGACAATGCCTGGATTTGCATGGGTGTACTGTGATCATGGCAATGTTCTGGCAACCACGGGTGGACCGGCCATTAGTTTATTTAGTGCTCTTAGTGGAGCACAAATCGCAAATCTGAAAGTTACTTCTAGGAAAAGCGTTTGGACCGGTGATTCTAGTTCGCCAGCCACGATGCTGACTGGTGGTGGAGCATTGCTCTGCTATTTGGAATCGGAAAGCAGCGACGAGTTCAGCTACACCGCTCTGCGATTTGTGGATTCTCGAAGTGGCCAGATTCTGGAACAGTCGCTGCGTCTGCCGGAGAGTTTCGCATCAGTGAAGCTCTCGGCGAACAATAGCTATATTGTCGTAGACAATGATAGTGAACATACCGTTGATATCTGGACAAACTTGCCCAGAGCATCTGATTCAGCTCGTTGAGGTTGAGGTTGAACTCTAATCGTAGTTTTTACAAATGGATTTTGACACATCGATGATTATGCCCGCAATCAAAAATCATCCGCCTTATCTAATCGAGGCAAATGTAGCTGCAATGCATACAAATTGATGAAACCTATCACCAAACAGTGGTTCAAATGGCACTAGAAAAGCGGACACAGCACTTGGTGGTAGGGATAGTTGATTGGCAATCGTGGCAGTTTTCGAGAGCTGCTACTGGCGGGTGGTCAGTGAGATCCGAGCGTAACCGCAGATCGAGCCCATCTGGTCGTGAAGGAAGCGAACGGTGGATCATTCCGCGGTAGTGGGATTCGCCAGAATTCCCTCTTCCATCGATTCTGCGGTCGTGGACTTCGCGAGTGGTCTGGAGTTCAGCCGCGATTCCA
>JAGQPR010000291.1 GCA_020426625.1 Planctomycetales bacterium | reverse complement strand
GATTGGCTTGCGCTTGCCTATCAGTTTTGTATAAGTGCGCCCGGTTTGCCAGACGGCGGCCAAAGCGGAGAGATGGCCGAGTGGTCGAAGGCGCACGCCTGGAAAGTGTGTAGGCGGTGTTCCCGTCTCGAGGGTTCGAATCCCTCTCTCTCCGCCATCCACCTTTGCTCACTTCCCTAATCCACGGCTGGTGTTTTTAAAGCGCCGGTGCACGGGCGTTTTGCGACTTGGCACGTTTGCTGAGACGTTCGTTAGTGTCTGATCGAGGGCGATTTTGGCGCTTTGTCTCAGAGAGCGATTTGCGATGACCCGGATAGCGTTTTCCCTGCTAACAGGGAAAGAACAGGGAACATTTTCGTTTTTTGAGCGGGTCGGAAGTTGGCTCAACCGCGATTACGCAGTTGAATCAATTGCTTGGCGCGCATTGTGTTGGTTTGTGCTGTTTTTGAGCAGGGAAGTAACAGGGAAAAGAACTGGGAAAGCTGGTTTTTTGGACCTAGCTAAACCGGTTTTCCTGCTCGAACCAGTCGAGCGGTATGTCTGACTTCAGAAGGTGATGAACGGTGAGTTCTGGAGACTGGGTACCTTCCAGAATCTGTTGCTGGATCCTGGGTGAGAGGAAAGCCAGTTCAACCCGCTTGCGGACATAGTCTTCGTAGTGGCCGCATTCGCTGGATATTTCATAGAGCGGCTTTCCCTGCTTTATCTGATCAAGCCAGTGATGCGCCTGGGCGAGGACCGCGATGAGCTTTGTGTCGGGTTCAGACTGCCGGGTGCCTGAGGTGATTTTTGTTTCCACGCCGCGCTTTCGCGTTTGGAAAGGAGCGGTGAGGGTGAGGGCATCCGGATCAATCAGGTCTTGATGGATCGACAGGTATTCACCCAGCTTCGTTTGATCCAACTGGATCTCGATTGTCCCAGCTGAGATTGTACAGCGGGTGACGAGCTTTACGAAATGGTCAATTCCCTGTTCATCAGGGAGATTTTCAATCCTGTCTGCCGCTGCTGAAAGTCGGGCTGCTCCTGCTGCATCCGGCTCGCTCAGCAGTCGATGTGATTTGATGAGTGAGGTGATGTGGTTTGTGGCCAGATTGGTAATCTGCTGTTCTATGGGTTTGGCAGGTAATCGCCAGCCGGTGCCGTCGGTCTCGCTCTTTGGAAGTTTGATCAGGCGATGAGAGACATAGTAGCGATGGCGCTTGCCCTTGCGTGAGGCATGGCTTGGTGTCAGTCGATCTCCCGTCTCATCAAAGAGCTTGCCTGCCAGCGGTGAGATCTCCGAAGGTGATCGAGGATTGTCATTCGGTTTGCGCCTTGGCCTGGCTGCGCCGTCCTGCAGTTTGGTTTGAACACGGTCCCAAAGGTCTTGGTCGATGATCGGGTCATGTTGTCCGTCATAGGTGTTCTGCTTGTGCGGGATCTTGCCAATATAGGTTGGGTTCCTCAGAAGGTAATAGAGTTGCCCCCTGCTGAAGCTGTTGCCACCTCGGGTTCGTCCGGTGGAATAGGTCACTCGTTTTGATCTGAGGTTCTCCTTGTCAGCATGTTGCTTTGCCAGATTGAGGCAGCCCAGTTCGTCATATAGGGTGAAGAGGCGGCGGACCGTTTCTGCTTCAGATGGATTGATGACCAATCTTCTGGAGTTCGGACTTGGGTCCTTGTCATAGCCGAGCGGGAGATTGCCACCCATCCACATGCCCTTGGCTTTGGAGGCAGCTATCTTGTCTCTGATCCGCTCGGCTGTGACCTCCCGCTCAAACTGGGCAAAAGACAAAAGAACGTTGAGGGTCAATCGTCCCATTGAACTCGATGTGTTGAACGATTGGGTGACCGAGACAAAGGAACATCCAACCGCATCGAACCGTTCAACCAGTTTGGCAAAGTCCGCCAAGGATCGGGTCAGACGATCAATCTTGTAAACGACCACCATATCGATGCGGCCCGCATCGATATCAGATAGCAACCGCTGAAGTGATGGTCGCTCCAATGTCCCACCAGAGGTGCCACCATCATCATAGCGTTCATTGACCAGTTTCCAGCCTTCATGCTTCTGACTGGCAATGTAAGCAAAAGAGGCTTCGTACTGTGCATCAAGAGAGTTGAAGTCCTGATCCAGACCCTCGTCTGTACTCTTGCGCGTATAGATCGCACAACGGATGATCTTCCTCGTGCTCATGATCCCAATCCAAAGAACCGGGGTCCGGACCAGTGGGCACCAGTGATCTCACGGGCGACTGCAGACAGGGATCGATATTTTGCTCCCTTCCACATCACCCCATCCTCGACCACATCGACAACATGGCTGACCCCGTTCCATTCGCGAATGAGACGGGCACCGGGTTCCAGCCGGCTACGAACTGACGGGACAACCTTCTTACCTTCGCGCACGGCAGCAAGCTGTCGCTTCAAAGACGCGTTTAGACCTCCATGCAAACGAGACTGAATCTCAAACGCGAGCATCAATCGCAGCAGCCGATGTGAGATACGATGGGCAGGGGATGTTTCAAACATCCCCTCCCAGACCTGAACCAGTTCCGCCCGGCTCATTGTTTCGATCTCATCAAGACCGACCGTCATGCCGATGCCTCGGAAGGTTTAGCGGCCGCAGTGTAGGGTTCGCCTTTGACGGCAGATATTGTTGAGGCGGCAGGAGATCCGTTTTTCGGCGACTTGGTGGAGGTCTTCTCCTCTGCGGGTTTGGTGGATGACTTGGAGCCAGTGATGGATTGACCGTCGGAAGCAGTCGGTGCCGCGGTGATCGCATAGACAGATTTTCCATCAGTCCTGGTTCTACTGATAACATACCCCTTTTTCTTCAACCCGGTCATCGCAGCGCGAACCGAATGGCTTTGCCATCCGGAGACCGTGCACAGGTCCTCAATCGTTGCGCCGCCCTTCTTTCCAAGCGCGACAATCAGCAAAGAGTTCTTGCTGGGCGGGCGGGACTTGCTGTCCTCCTTGATACTGGGAGCATTCGATGTTGTGCGTGCGTGATCTTCCTTTTGCGAAGCTCTATTGGTCTTGTCGGCGGATCTTGTCCGGTTCCTTGAAGAGGTCGGTTTGGCAGCTTCTAATGCGGATTCCGTTCCCTTCACCGCAGTTGAGGGTGACCTTACTCCGTTCGGTGATGCTTGCCTTTTTGGCTTGCTTGCATTGGTTTTGGATTTTGCTTGTGCGGTTGCGTTCGACATGGGTCGCTCCTTGATCTGCAGCTTCGGCACCATGCCGGTCTGCTACTGATCAAGGCCCGAAATCGATCCGGGCGCACCCACACCAATGCTTGCTGCGACGCTCAAGTCCAGTCGAATATGGATGGATAAACTCGGTATTGGCATAACTGCTTTTGCCCTCAGCGGACCATTGCCAGCGGTTCGCAGATCGCTCCGTTCGCTATCCAGACGATATCACCAACGTTTTCGACGACATCTCCATCTACGACGACACCATCCCCATCCCTACAGGCAGCTATTCTCCTCGAGGTTTCAGCGGAGTATGCCAAGAGCTGCGGCAGATAATCCGCGCGTTTATTCAAGTGAGGAAAGAATTCGAATGGAACCAGGTCCAGCGCGCCGCTATCACGAACGATCCTAGGGTCTTCGCCACTGAATATGGCGTCAAGAGCGACAGTCGGCGTCATCAGTATAGCGCCGGCGCTCGTCCCAATCAAAAGGCCACCATTCCTCGTCCACTCGGCTAGGGCTCCCAAGAGACCGTTAGCTCTTAGCAGATGCAGGAATGCCGTTGTGCCGCCGCCGGACAGATGGATTGCGTCACAATCCAGCAGAGTGGTTAGTCCGACCTTATCGAGAGGCCCCGACATGTCGACGAAGACTGACAGATCGAGATCCAGCTTGGAGTAGTAGTCCTGCCTTTCTCGGTAATACCGCCGATCTGGTTCTGGTCCTGAAGGGACGTACCCAATGTGTTTTCCTCGCCCGGCCAAGAGGTCGAGCAGCCGTGCGTCAACTTTGTTATTCTCTGGAATAACCTGGTCGCTATACATCACCAGACTAACCATGCGTTGCCATCCTTCAAAGCATTTTTTGATAGCCTAGCCAGAAGCTGAATTTGCCGTGGGTCATGCTGCTTAGCAATAGCGACAATATCCGCATTTGGCCCAAAGCGGACCGTAACGCCGTTCAGTTGAATCGAAGAGTCTTGGTTACGTCGATAGCTATTTCCGGATTTTCGAGGATCGCATCCAGCGCGAGCTGTTTGATGCGGTCATTGTCTTGACCATCCGCAAGGGAGGGGGAGGCGATAAGCGTGAAAAGGCAAGCGCAGCTGCCGCAAAGAAGTGAAGCATGGTGTCACTCCGTGGCTGTATTGATTTGATCGTGGCGGGTACGAATTTCGTCAGGCCACTGCGCTTTGATGAAGGAAAGAACCGCGATGATTTGTTCGTCGCTCAGCACGTCCTCATAGCCTGGCATTTTGGTTTTGTAGTCCGCGCCCGCAAACTTCTGGATGCCGTATTTGGTCAGATCAAACAGAAGCTGATCCTTATGATGCCAGGTGTGCCCGGTTTCGTCATGCGGCGGTGCCGGCAAATAGCCTTCGGCGTCGCGAGACTGCCAGTTATCTTCGCCCTCAAGTTGCGCGCCATGACAGGACGCGCAGGTCTCGATGTAGATTTGCTGGCCGCTGGCGACGATGCTGGCATCATTGGCCCGCAGCAGTCCCGATGCCAGCGAGTCGCTGGAGTTGCCAAGAAAATACCAACTAGCGCCGATTGCGAATAAAGCCACGGCGGCAATCGCCGGGGCCTTTTTCCAGTCAAGGGAGCGCATGATCAGAGCACCACGATCGGGGATTTGTCGGGAACCCGGTTGTAAAGGTCGATGACGTCATGATGCAGGAGGCGCACGCAACCACTTGAGACAGCATGCCCGATCGACTCCGGCTGACTGGTTCCGTGCAGTCGATAGAGCGTGTCGCGACCATCCTGAAATATATACAGAGCGCGTGCACCAAGAGGGTTCTCAAGGCTTGGCGGCATGCCAAAACGCCATTCTTCGAGTTCAGGTTGCCGTTCGATCATCTCCGATGGGGGCGTCCAGGTGGGCCAAGCCCTTTTATGATTGATGATCGCGCGCCCGGACCAGGAAAAACCGTCCCGTCCGATGCCAACACCATACCGAATGGCCTTGCCTTCAGGCAGTGTGAGAAAAAGTACTCGCTGTGCCGTGTCAACGATAACGGTTCCGGGCGGTTCGTCGGTCCTGTAGTCACCAAATTTGCGTAGATAGATCGGATCGATTTTGCTCAAGTCGACCGCGGGTATTGGAAACTGCTCGTTGGGCAGCGGTCCATACATTTCAGCGTAGGCCTGAAGTTCAGCAAGGCGTTTTTCGTGAGAGTTGGCGAAGACGGGTGATGTGGCGATGCTCATAACAGCGGTACTGGCGCCAAGGCAAAATGCCCTTCTTGAGAGCGAAGAACTGGTGGTCATTTTCTAGTTTCCAAGTCATTTCGATCCGGGCAGGCCGGATATGATGTTCAGGAGTTTGCGAACTTATGTGACTTGGAAGGGCCTTGGAGGACCAAGCGGTGGTGCGCGTCCGGCGCCGACATATAATTCAAAGGAGGCTAATGCGTCGTCGCTGCGAACTGCCCGGTCGGGAAGCGTCTGCGTGGACACCAGTGGCGCAACATCGATTTGGCAGCGTTGGCCGCCGGTTTGTGAATTTGCCATGTGCATACAGCGGATATCGGCCGATGCAATCGCGTGCCGAGGTTCCTCCCAGCAATTGGCGAGTGAGGTTTGATGCTGCGTCGATGCAGCGTGCAATAATTTGCCAGCCAGCATTGAGGCATGCGCATTCGAACCAGCAACAATGCTGATGCAAAACACGATACTGACGATCCATTTCACCATGTTTGAAATCTACCAGAATTGCCGGCGGAATCCTTCTCTTTGTTTTTCACAATTGCGTCACGCGACTTCAAACCAGGTCGTCATACCTGCCGCCGCGTGTTCGAGCATATGGCAGTGAAACAGCCACTTGCCGGGATTGTCGGCGACAAATGCAATCCGGGTTGTGCCTCCAGCGGCCCCGATCAGAAACGTATCTCTCCATGCCTGTTCCGAGTCAGATATGCCGTTTCGCTCCAGTATCTTGAAGTGGTGACCGTGCGTGTGCATCGCATGCATGAAATTGGTGCGATTGATCACATTGATGATAACGCTTTGGCCGCGTGCGACTGACAAAAATGGATCTTCGGTCATATTGGCCACGCCGTTAAAGCCCCAGACCTGCTTATTGGTCATAAAATCCATGCGCGACTGCACCCGGCCATTGTAGACAAGCTGACCCATCTGTCCCATTGCGCCGCCTTCCATCAACAGCTCAAAGTGTCCTGCGTTTTCGAGATCGGGTTCAGGCAAATTGTTTGCAGGAAGTTGGGGCTCACTACCGCCAGCTTGCCCGCTATCGACCACGTCCAGCGTTGCAAAGGTGTATGGCTGGCCGGATAGTTCCTGCATTTCAATCGGCTTGGCATCGTCATACTTGACGAGCAGGTCGACGCGCTGCGCTGGCCCCAGCAGGTGTGGGGTGTAATCCAGCTTCAGAGGTTCACTGAGGGCTTGGCCGTCGAATGCGATCACCCGACCTCCGAAGCGGTTTGGATCCATTTCAAGAATACGGGAGTTGCAGGCGTTGATCAGACGTAGCCGGACCCAGCTCCCACGGGGTATCTGGTAGCGGGGTTGCGCCTGCCCGTTGACGGTCAGGTGGTTACCGAGACGACCGCCATGGCTCCAGTCCATCATTTGCCCGAGCGAGGCAGCGTCAAACCGACCCTGCCGGTCCAGGCGCCAGTCATCGAGCATCAGAACGATGTCGGCTTCCGGTGCGAAGACAGGTTCAGGTTCCTCGACAATCAATGCGCCGTAAAGGCCCATGGCGACCTGTTTCCAGCTCTCGTGATGCGCGTGATACCAATAGGTGCCCGCATCGGGCGGCTGAAAAGTGTAATTGAACGTTCCACCCGGCGGCACCGGGTCTTGGGTCAGGCCCGACACACCGTCCATAGCGTTTTGCAGCCTGATCCCGTGCCAGTGGATTGAGGTGGGCTCAGACAGTTCATTCCTGAATGTGACGGTGATTTCTTTGCCTCGCTTGGCGCGTATGGTAGGTCCGGGTGTCTGACCATCATATCCCCAAAGCTCACTCACCTCGCTGGAGGGACCGGCAAGTTTGTGTGCGTAGGGCTGGGCAACCAGTTCATAGTGTTGTGGCCCGTCCTGGGCCAGTAACAGTGTCGGTCGTGTCAGCGCCAAAGACGCGGCACCCAGCAGCGTCTGGTGAAACCGCCGGCGTGTGAGTGTTGAACTCATTCAGGCTCTCCCAAAAGGTAAGTTGCCATCGCATTCAAATGATCGGAGAGATAGTATGAGGTGTTGCCCCGAACGATTTCTGCCATTTCGCCACCAAAAACATCGCCGTCTGGCAGAACACCGGTCCTGAGGGCGCTCACAAGGTTCTCGTGAGTCCAGTTTCTTTGAGCGAGATATGCAATTGTCAGCGGCGGGGCTGATCCTCCTCCCGGCATGGCGGAATTTCCAACGATCCCCTCTGAGAGTTCAAGTCCGCCAGCGATATTTCGCGGTGCATGACAGGCACCACAATGCGCCGGACCTTCGACAAGATAACGTCCAAGGTTCCAGTTTCTGGATTGGTCGTCTTCAGCCGAATACTCGAAAGTTCTTTCGAAAAGAGGACGCCAAAGCTTTAGTCCGGCACGAACATTGAAGGGGAATCCCACACGGTGGTCGGGAGCCGGCTCGCTAACTTCCGGTACGATTTGCAACGCCGCCCAAATATCGGCAAGGTCTCGGTCGGTTAGGCTTGCGAAGAACTCGTAGGGGAAGGCCGGATAGTAGGGTTCGCCGTCTGGGGAAATGCCTTCCCGAACGGCAACCGAGAAATCACGGAGCGTCCAGCTTCCTATGCCGTTCGTTTGGTGGGGCGTGATGTTCGGCGAGACAAATTCGCCAAATGGCGATTGCAGAACAACACCGCCAGCAAACGGCTCACCGTTTTCAGCCGTGTGACAAGAAACGCAGCCGGAAAGGCGGGCCAAATATGCTCCACGTTTCACGTCGGCGCTTGTACTCCCGATTTCTGTTCTGGCGGAAAGAGGTGCAAATACCAACCAGCCAGCGCCCGCCGCCGCCGCTGCCAGAACTGCTACAAATATCAGCGCTGGCAGTCTCATTCGGACCTCCTGAAGCGCTGATGGCAGGCCGCGCAAGTGTTTGCGATGTCCGCAACAACATCCTCAACAGAGCGATTTTCGGTTTGAACAAGGACCAGTTCGGCATCCTTCGCATCATCAACCGCCTGGGCTTCATTGGCGAGGCCGAGCAATACGGAGGCATCAAGACGCTCCCATTCAGACAGTTCGGCCATAGGCTCGCTTTGCGTATCGGCGGGATTTTGCAGAGGGCGTAAGGCTAGTGAGTTGAGCTCTTTGCCAAGAGATTCAAGACTTTCGGCATAAGTAGCAAATTCGTCCCAGTCGTCCCAAATGCGTTCTAGCGCTTGCGATGCCGGTTGCAGGCTCCCCTCAGGAAATAGGTCCGTCATCTCAGTGCCGGACTTGGCGGCAATGAGCTCAGCGATTTCTACCAACTCTTCACCTGACAAATTGCTGTTGCCGTCCAGAACGGGGGTAAGATTTCTCATCTGCTCCCTAAGGACGATCATGCCATCCATGCGGTCTTTGACGATGCCGGTGGCATCGCCATGTGCGAGGACACCCGTCACGCCTGCAAAGGCTAATGCGCTAGCCAGAAGCCAGCCAATTTTGCTGCGTTTCATAAAAAGAATTCCAATTCCAGATTTCAGAGAGCCCGAAGGCATGTGTTGGCCTGGAATTAGACGCGCGGAGGCGGGGTATCGAAAACTGGATTGTCTTTGATGATCAAAATCGGGGAGTGCCGCGAATAGGTGGGCGACAGGGCGATATGCGCGATCACATATTCGCTGACAAGTGGCAGAATATGCGCCCCGCAATGCAAGCCGCCGGCGGCTTCGGTATGTGCGGCGTCAATGCCATGATCATGCTGATCGACCACGTGCACATGCTCATGTGACGGCTCTAAGTTGAATTCATGCGCATGCGAAAATTGCGCACCGGCCAGAAAAAAGGCCAGAGCTGTAATAAGCTGAACCAGAGTTTTCGCCGACAACCGAAACAACATGCTTGATCTTGTCGCTCGCAATTGAGGCAGAAATCCCACCAGAATGAGTTTAGTTGATTCCATTCGCCCGTTGTAAGGCTCGAACATATTCAACGATGCTTGCCACATCTTGCTGGGTTACGCCCTCAACCGGCGGCATATTGCCGAACGGCCAGTGATGCGCACGCGCGCCATTCTGAGCGGCAAGAAAGAATGCCTGATCGCCATGGTGGTTGGGTTCATATATGCGATGCACCAAAGGAGGCGCCACGCCATCCTGCCCGGCACCATTTTGGCCGTGGCAGGCAGCGCAATTTTCATTGTAGGCGATTTCGCCCTGCTGCTGCGCAGCGGTGAGTTCAGGGATGGTTACGCTTACCATGGGCAGCCCTGACCCTTTGCTGGCAGGCTCGGGTTGAGAAAAATACGAGTATCCTCCGAGCGCGACCAGTGCGATCGCAATGCCGGCGAGAACAAGATTGCGGTTCATTGCGGTGCAAGCCCTTCAGCAAGGCTATCGAGGATGGGGCAGTCCGGGCGGTCGTCGCCATGGCAATGCTCAACCAGATGTCCGAGCGACTTTTTCAATTCCCTGAGCTCGAGCATCTTGCGGTCGATTTCGACCAGCTTCTGCTCCGCCAATTCCTTGACGTCTCCGCTGGCGCGGGACTTATCTTCGTATAAAGCAAGCAACTGACGGCACTCCTCGATGGAGAAGCCAAGACCCCGGGCCCGATGCAGAAACGCCAATTTGTGCAAGTGGGTTTCCGAGTAGTCGCGATATCCGTTGGGCGCGCGATCAGCTTTGATCAGGCCAATCTCTTCGTAATAACGGATCGTTTTTGGTGGCAGGCCAGAATGATCCGAGGCCGTTCCAATATTCATTTTCCTACCTCCCTCCTTCCAGAATTGGCGGTTTCGGAACTTGGCTGTTCGAGGTCCAACGCCACCGCCGGACTATATACTAGATGCAAGCTGGCAATCTCATCAGCACTCCACCCAAGCTTGCGCGCCTTGGCAATGATGTCGTTGTCCGGACTCGATATGAGTTTCGTGGGCCGTTCGTTAAGGCCTGACAATTGGTTCATGCGCCGCCTCTGTGCAAATTACGTCGCAGACATCTTAAACCTTCCAGTAGGTGGAAGCTCAAGTTGAAAGTTCAAAGCTTCAATGCCCTCAGTCTAAGTGCGTTCCCGATGACGGATACCGACGAGAGGCTCATGGCCGCTGCTGCGATCATTGGCGACAGCAGTAGGCCGAAAAATGGGAACAATATCCCCGCGGCGATTGGGACACCGACAGTATTGTAGACAAAAGCGAAGAACAGGTTCTGCTTGATATTGCGCATTGTGGCTCGGGCCAATGTGCGTGCCCGCACGATGCCAGTCAGATCGCCCTTGATGAGCGTAATGCCAGCGCTTTCCACCGCGACATCGGCGCCG
>JAGQPR010000290.1 GCA_020426625.1 Planctomycetales bacterium | reverse complement strand
CTTTCTGTAGCGATCCCCAAAACCTGATCCATGAGTTATGAAAGTCTACAGCCATGATGGCAGGAGGACTTTCGATGAGCAAGCAACGACGCCGACATTCGGCGGAACAGGTTGTGAAGAAGCTTCGCGATGCGGATGCGATGTTGGCAGCCGGCAAGAGTGTCGGTGAAGTGCTACAAGCACTTGAAATCAGCGAGGCAACTTTGAGCCGCTGGCGCTCCCAATACGGCGGCATGAAGAGCGAGGAAGCCAAGCGACTCAAGCAGCTCGAAGAGGAGAACAGTCGGCTGAAGAAGCTTGTTGCTGAGCAGGCTTTGGACATCCAGATGCTAAAGGAGCACCAAGGGAAACTGACGACCCCTCAATTGCGACGCGATGCAGTGACTGCGCTTCAAGTGAACTTTTCAGTCTCGGAGCGGCGTGCTTGTCGTGTACTCGATCAACCACGTGGAATGCCCCAGTTTTCTGTACCAGGGGTTATGAAAGATTGGGTTAGGAAACGGGTAACGTAACTAGGGTGTCGCTGTGCTGCTGCAGCGAAGGAGAGGAGCTGACCATGAAACGCATGTATCGCCTGTGGCATGCCGCCGGCCTGAAAGTACCACGAAAACGCTGGAAAAAACGGGCAACTGGCGTTTCTGCCAATGCTTGCCACGTGCAGCCAGCGGCGTCGCCCAACGACGTTTGGACGTGGGATTTTTTACAGGCGTCAACGCTGAAAGGCTCGACAGTTCGTTTCCTGAATATCGTTGATGAATACAGCCGTCAGTGCCTAGCGATCAAGGCAGGCCGCAGTATCACGAGCGAAGATGCGATCGACACGTTAGCAGAATTGTTCGCGATGTACGGAGTTCCCAAACGTCTCAGATGCGACAACGGTCCAGAATTCATTTCGAAAGCGATTAAGAATTGGTTGGCAACAATTGGCGTAGAAGTTCTCTACATCGAACCAGGCTCGCCTTGGCAGAATGGCGTGTGCGAGAGCTTCAATAGTCGCCTTCGCGATGAGTATTTGCAACAGACCGAGCTAGTCAGTTTCGAAGACGCACGGCTCAAAGCACGAGCTTGGCGTGAGGACTTCAACGACAGGCGGCCACACAGTTCGTTGGGCTACCTGACCCCGTCGGAGTTCGCCCGCCGCTGTGCTGCTTCCGCTACGGTCGCTGCGCTCCCTTCGCTGCAGCAGCACAGCGACACCCTAGTTACGTTACCCGTTTCCTAACCCAATCTTTCATAACCCCTGGTACAGAAAACTGGGGCATTCCATTTGGACGCAACCGTTTCTCGTTCTTCATCGTTTGGCGAAACGACGGTACGTCGCGTCGCAGTGGACTTGATGCAGTTGGATCGTTGCAGCTCGCAATTGAGATTGAGAACGACGCGAGGCAAACAGCTGTGTCAGCGCTCATGTTGGCCTGAATTTTGATCCGATACCGAATGAAGCTATGCAAGAGAACTGACTTGCATGATAATCTCGCTCGGAAGTTTGAAGGAGCGGGGGGCGTCGCGGTACTGGCGGGGCCTGCAATTGATCTGAATAAGGAAAAACTAAGGTGGTTCGATGATTGCGAGCGCCAGCTCGGCTGCCACCCAAGATTTGGAGAAGTGATGAAATCGTTTGACGTTTGTGGACTTGGCAATGCCATCGTGGATATTTTCTTGGAGTTGAGTGATGCCGATTTTGAGTCCTTGCAACTCAAGCGAGGTTCAATGACGCTCGTTGACAATCAGCAGCAGCAAGCGCTCCTAAATCGCTTCCACGATGGATCGCATGACATGCAGTTGGTCAGCGGAGGATCCGTTGCCAATTCAATCATCGGCCTAACTCAGTTGGGTGGAGAAGCGGCGTTCATTGGCTGCGTGGGTGATGATCGCTATGGCTTACACTATGCCGAAGAATTCGAACAATTGAAAATTGACATTGGAAATCCTGTATTGGTAGGAGAGACAACGGGCACTTGTCTTGCCATGATTACGCCGGATGCAGAGCGAACGATGTGTACTTGCCTGGCTGTGGCCAGCAGCCTGGCGGCTCGGCATGTCGATGCACAGCGAATCGCCGCTTCCGAGTGGTTGTTTATCGAAGGGTACGTATTTGCAAACCCCGAGACTGGACAACATGCGATACGCGAAGCTATCAAGGTTGCCAAAGACAATCAGACGAAGATCGCACTCACTTGCTCCGATGACTTTATTCCTCAGGTGTTCGGAGATGCATTTCTCAGCGCGCTGGCAGAAAGTGATCTGCTGTTTTGCAATGCCCCCGAATCCATGTCGGTAACTGGGCAGGCGGATTCCTCGTCGGCTTTCTCAAAACTGCGAGACATGGTGCCCGCTGCCGTTGTTACCGATGGACCGCAGGGCGCGTTCGTTCGCTTTGACGGTCAGGAATCGCATGTGCCTGCATTCGCCTGTACGCCCAAGGATCTCACCGGTGCCGGTGACATGTTCGCGGGAGCATTTCTGTATGGAATTACACATGGTGTTCACCCGGAGAAAGCGGCGCGGGGAGCCAATTTTCTTTGCCACAAAGTGATCACCCAGATTGGGGCTCGGCTGCAACATAATGTAAGAAAAGATTGGGAAGCGGTTGTGTCCTAGCCGTTTTCACTCGCGGTTTTCAGCCAGCGCCGTAAACTCGAACTGGTATATTGTCGATGCAAACCACCAGATCATTCATCGGGATTGACTTGGGCCCAGCTGCTTCTGCTGCTGTGGCACGGCTACTACAAAAGCTGCGCGGGCAAACCTCGGCAGTTCGTTGGGTGGAAGAACAGCAATTGCACTTGACCATCAAATTCCTGGGGGAGCTAGACAACGTATTGCTGCCGGGCGTGTGTGCGAATCTGCGAGCCGTGTGCCAGCACTGCGAACCATTCCGATTGTCTTTGGGCGAATTGGGCACTTTTCCGCGTGGCAAGCCTCCCAGAGTGGTTTGGGTCGGCATCGACGATCCAGAATCGCGATTGCAAGCTCTCTATGAGAGATTGGATGAGGCTTTCGTGGAATATGGTTTGCCCAGAGAAAGCCGCGGGTTTTCTCCTCACTTGACCCTAGGCCGAGTCAAGAGCCAGGCGGACACATTGGACCTGCAAACCAAATTCGACCAGCTGCCAGGCTTGACGGCTACCGAATTCGAAGTCGAGGAAATTCACCTGTTGGCCAGCGTCAAGCAGGGACGTACCACACAATATGAACCGATCGACACCGTCGAACTCGCCGGAGTGATGTAGACAGTCGTCATGGCGGACTGCTGGTTCCCGTGGTTTTGCTGGTCAAACCGTCAATTGGAGACACGATCATGGGACAATGCAGTCGAGTTGTGATCATTGGTGGCGGCTTTGCAGGTTTGAGCGCGGCCAAGGCCTTGGCCAGGGAACGGCGAGTGTCAATCACCTTGGTCGACAGGCGAAACCATCATCTATTCCAGCCCTTGCTATACCAGGTTGCCATGGCCGGCTTGAGTCCAGCTGATATCGCAGCGCCGATCCGCAGCATCTTGTCGAAACAAAAGAATGTATCGGTGGCTTGCGGCGATCTGCAGCGAGTACTACCTGAGCAGAATCAAGTGCTGACCAGCTTTGGAACGCTCCAATACGACTACTTGCTGTTGGCTTGCGGCGCCATGCACAGCTACTTTGGGCACAACGATTGGGAGGAGTTCGCGCCGGGGTTAAAGACGATCGAGCAAGCTACAGAAATACGACGACGCGTCTTGGAGGCTTTCGAGAAAGCTGAAATCACTACGGATGCAGACGAGCGGAGGAAATTGTTAACCTTCATCGTCGTCGGGGCAGGGCCCACCGGCGTTGAACTGGCTGGCGCCATCGGCGAAATGAGTCGTTTCACACTCTCGCGGGATTTTCGCAACATCGATTCAACAATTGCCCGGATCATTTTGATTGAGGCCGGTCCGCGCATACTGCCAATGTTTGCTGAACAACTCTCCAGTCGGGCGATGCGAGATTTGGAGCAACTGGGTGTTCAGACGTGGACAAGCAGCCGGGTAACGAAAATTGACGATAGCGGTGTAGAAGTCTCTGGTGATCGCATCCATGCCTCGACCGTGCTCTGGGCTGCAGGTGTCCAAGCCTCACCCTTGGGACAGCAGATGGGTTTCGAGTGCGACCGCCAAGGGCGAGTATTGGTGGCTGAGGACCTGTCCGTCCCTGGCCACAAGAATATTTTCGTCGCAGGCGACCAGTGCTGCTTCAAGAGCGGTGATCAGCCCGCTTTGCCTGGAGTTGCACCTGTGGCTGTGCAGCAGGGGCGGCACTTTGCCAGCGTGATCAGGGCTGACTTGGACCAGAAAACCCGGCCAAGTTTTCACTATTTTGATAAGGGGCAGATGGCTACTATCGGTCGTAGTCGAGCGATCGCCCAGGTTGGCAAGTACCGCATGTCGGGCTTCCTGGCTTGGGTCGCCTGGCTGGTGGTTCATATCTATTTTCTAACAGGGTTCCGCAATCGCTTGTTTGTGATCCTCAGTTGGGCTTGGTCCTTCTTGACCTTTCGTCGTGGTGCTCGACTCATCCTGACACGGAGATGGCGGTTATTCGAGGAGGCGAACACCTGAATCAATCCACCAGCTTTTGCTTTGCACCTTGGCCTAGAATATTGCCTTGGTCGCCGTAATTCAGACGGTTCTTGCATAACGAATTCGAAGAGCTCTAACCGCTCGCCGACCCGCTTCGCGCGTGCCCGCTCGCGACCTTCCCAGGGACTTACTCTCCCTCGGGAGAGTCGCGAGTAATGCGAGCGGAGAGGGGCCACAGGTGCATCTCACTCGCCGGCCGCATAACGTCCGACCTTCCCGCAAGCAGTCTGTTGGTTTATTCAAATTCACGAAACGAATGGTGAGCTACTGGCCGTAAGGCGGCGCGAGCCCTCCGGCTGGGCGGCGTTTCATGGTCATGCACGCCGACCCACGTTCGCGGTTGGATGCTGCCAATTCTGACCGGTGCGCCATCAACCGACATTGATCCCTCGCGGCTCAAACGGTCGTTATCGATAGCAGATTCCCACTGAAGTGCAGTGCAAAGCGGTATGGTATCGTCGGGCGGGGCAGCCCATTGGTTAGGCGTGTTGCGGTTCGAGTAGGATTTAGGGTATGGTAGCACCAACCCTCACCGCCCATGCAAGTGAACTCTTACCCCGGGTTGCGTTCCGCTCGCTGGCAGCTCGCAGCACTCACCCGGGGCTACTATCGGCCGCTACTCCGTAGCTGGACCAACGTTGGAAGCAAGACCGTGGGTGCGGGCATTTAGGGATCTTGCCCCGGAGGTGGCCAACATTATTAGTTCGGGGCGGAAGCCCCGAGACGCCTGGAATCCGACAACACGCCCCGGAGGGGCCGTCTTAGGAGTTAAGGCATGCAAACGGAATCCGCAACGTCCCTGATTGTCCCGCCTTCTCCGGCGTCTTGGAACGCACGGCCGCTGCCCGAAATATTGTCGCTTCCATGGCCGGGAGGCTTGCGCCGCACCGTTGCCATTTCTAGGCTTGCACCGCAGTAGAATTGTCTAAGTGGTTTGATCTGCGTGTCGTGTCGATGATAAAATGTATTGTGCTAATTACCAACACACAAGTTTTCTGATACTTGAGCAACCGTGGCTAATCGTGCGGAAAAGCTCCCGCGTGGATGCTTGCTAGAACGCCCATGCGGTGGCTTCAGTCAACTGGCAACGTCAGTGTAACGGAGAGTCGATAGTGACTGGCAACTTACGTGTTTTATTCCTGATCGCACTGGCATCAACCTTGTTCCTGCCAAGCTACACCTGGGCTCAGCAATCAAGTCGCCGGTTTTCTGAAGGTGATGAAATTGAATATCTCTGGGGCAATAACTGGTATCCGGGAACCGTGCTGGCGGCAGAGAAGAATGTAGTTGCCATCGAATACATGTGGGGCGGCAGTCTGCGGCGCGAACAAGTCAATGCGCTCAATCTGCGTTTTCCCTGGGAGGCGAAGGCTATCACGCAGATGCGATTTTGGAATGATGCGGCCAAACAATTCAAAGTCAGGGCAGCCGCGATGTCCATCAAGGATGGATTGGTACTGCTGCGCAAAGACGACGGAAATGAAATCAGTGTGCCAATTGACAAACTAAGCGATACCGATCAAAAGCTACTCGAGAAAGTCAAAGCTCAAATGGGACCTCCCCTGGCTGAATTTCCCGAGTTGGTGTCTTTCACGCGTTCCAATTCCGCAGGCTGGGGCGCCGTCTGGAACGACTCGAATAACCTGGCAAACGTGGCCTTGGATCCCCCTCCGTCTTTCGCCACGTTACCGATGAAAGGCGTCGGCTTTCCGGCAGCGCATTTTTTCGAAAATCTGGTTTCGCTTTTTCCGATCGGTGGATCCGATGGCTGGGTCGTGGCTGGCACGGCAGATAGGACTGGAAAAATGCCCAGCCGAATCCTTTGGGCAGCGCTGAGTGCTGGCCAGGTAAAGCGGTTTCAGCTGATTCCGCCGGGCGAGACCTTGGCAGCAGTGGATCCCGGCAGTCGGCAGATCCTGACGATCAACCGGTTGGGGCCATCGGCAAGTCGGGAAGGACCGCGACTGACTTTATGGTCGGCTGATCCGACAATGGAGGTGGTGGTTGGAAAAAAATCCTGGATCAGTATCTCGGAATCGGATTGGGGGTCGTGGGAGAATTGGGCGGCCATTGTCGCTCCCAATCGCATCTTGCATGAATGGGGTGGCAAACAGTTCGTCGTATGGGACACCGACATGCAGCGGGAGGTCTATCGCATCGACCAGGAATCCTTCTTCAGCGCTCGTCCCAGCCTGAGCCCTGGCAAGAAGTATATCGCCCTACCCGAAGACAAACGCGTTCGCATCCTGGAATCTGCTACCGGAAATACACTAGCCAGCCTGCCGATCGAAGGCGGAAGCGCTGCCGGTGTTGGCTTCAGTCCCGACGGTGCGAAACTGGCAATCTTGACTCGCACGCAATTGGCGGTGTGGAATGTGGCCACCGCTGATGAGCCCCAGAGATACCGGGCCGATTCGATCGGTACGCCGTTCAAAGCTACGGTCGAATGGGTGGATGACCAAATGCTGCTGATCGATCGCAAGACTCTTTACGACACCAACTTGGAGCTGCCGGTTTGGAACTACCAAGCTAAGACGTTTGAAGTGAAGGAAGATAGTTACGGCGAGACGACTCAATCGGTCATCGACGGCAAATTGTGTTATGCGGTTTCCGTGACTGGTCCTCAGAACGCATTCATTGTCGGAGCGGTTGCTCTGCCGGGACCAGGCGTGCGGGAAGCGATCGAAAAATTTGATCCGGAAAGCTTGTACACAATTCGGCCAGGCCACCATGTGCGTTTGGAAATCAAGTGTGGTGAATTCGATAGCCGCGTTCGCGGTTGGCTAGTCGCCGAGATAGAACGCAACGGCTGGGTAGAAGACCCCAGTGCCAGCACTATTGTCAGAGCAGTGATGGGACGCAGTGAGACACAGACGGTAACCTATAAATCCATGGGCGGTGGCTCCGAATCTCGTTCAGTCACGATTACACCGTACTTTAGTACGTTGACCGTTTTGTACGACAACAAGATCGCTTACCAAAGCGGCAGCGGCTCGGGCGCGCCGCCGGTGATGTTCCTAAACTCAGGACAGTCCGCCCAAGCTCAAGCGGATGCCATGCAAAAGCCCCATCCGGAACTGTTCCGAGATCACGACATCCCCGATCGAATTGTGGACCCCAACAAGAAAGACGGTTTAGGCTCCAGTATGATCAGCGCTCAGGGTCTGACGCCAGCTCCCCAATGAAATCGCTCAGTAGGGAGATAAGCTGTGGATTTGTTTGTCAATTGCGAAAATGGCCATCAAGTGAAAGTTACCGCAGCTAATTGCGGCGGAAACGTCAAATGCATTTGCGGACGTGATGTTGCGGTACCACGCCTGAGCGATTTGCGACGAAACGCGGGCCAGTCTGCGTTCGCGACGACGACCGTAGAACGGCTGAATGCGATGTCGCGGCGCGGTGAACTGCCACCCACTGACAACTGCTGTTTGTGCATGTCTCAGGCGACAGAGATTGTGCCCTGCATCGTCCAGTGTGAAACCACGGTAGTATCTGGCGATGGCTTTTGGAAAACGGCTTGTTTGATCGCCGTCGGTCCTTGGTTGGCACTTTCGTGGCTCATGACATCGTTCAGTTCACCGGTAGTGCATGGTCGCTCGACCGCGGTACGGTTACCGTTTCCGGCGTGCGGCGATTGCAGCCGAAAGCTTTTCAAATCCAAGCTTGCTAGAAAAGCTGGCCTGCAGAACATCGCACTGTATCGAGAACTTCTCGACGAGTACCCCGATGCCTTTGTGGTCGCGGAGAAATAGTCGCTAAAATCGCACAGTAGGCAACAAAAAAACCGCAACGGCACTGCCGCTGCGGTTTCTTGTTTGTGTCACGCCAAAATAACCCAAGCAGGCTATTTCTTCTTTTTCTTCTTGTCGTCTTCTTCGGTCTTGACCTTCTTTTTCTTCTTGAGCGAAACCTTGATCACACGCGTCTTGGGAATACCCAGGACAGGATCGCCCTCACTCCAACGGTCGAGTTCCTTCAAACGCTTCAATCGCTCGACACGCGTTAAAACGTTCCTACTTTTAATGGCACCGCCACTGACTTTGAGGCTCTTGTCGAGCGTCATCGGAATGTCTCCAGCTATACGTTGGTTTGGCCCGCAGGGCCTCAATATTCGATCAGAGCGACGATGCTAGCACCACGGCTACCGTCTTAATGCTCTGACTGGGGGCAAGATTTGTTTGAGCCCCGCAGTTTAACGGGAGGTCCGCTGTCCGGCAATGGCTATTGATTAACCGTTGGAGCGGCCTGGCAAATTTCCCGTCTCAGTTGACGCAAGACGCGAACTATAAGAACGCCGCTCCGATGGTACTAGGAACGCAAGTAGGTAAATCTGGCTCACAAGGGGGGCACGCATGCGCATGTTGCTCCAGTAGACAGCATGCACGATCGTCAAACTAAACAGCAGTATTCCCGGCAGAACCCAGCTGGTAATGCGCCTCGAACGAACCAAGCGGGCCATGCCCGCGCAAGCCATCAGGCAAAAAACGGCGTACCACAAGCCGATTGCCATCCTGGTCTGCCAACTTGATTGGTTGGGCCACCAAGCCCAGAACCAACCCGCGCGGTAGCAGCACGAGAGCAGAAACATTCTGGGGTTGGACCGAATCGTCTGCCAAGCGGCTTCATAAGCTCGCCGGTCGTCGGCAAGTTCATTCAGACTGTCGTGGGCACTTGTGGCAGCCTGTTTCCGCTCTGCTGCATCGGTCGAAGCTGGCTCATCATCAAGCGCTAGGTCTTCAACTGGATTGGCCAGCCGCCTTTCCCAAAGTTGATGGAAGGAGGTTGCGTCCCAATTTCTTGAGGGACCGTGTTGGCGAAAGTGCGCGTAGAGAGACGAGTTATTGGCTAACAACAGCGTGTATCCTCCATGGGAGGTTGCCCAAATCGGCTTGCCCAGTTGTGACCAATTGCGGAGCACCCAGGGCGTCACACAGACGGAAACGCAAATCATCAAGATTAAGGAATCCGTAATCCGACGCTTCCAACAAACGCATCCAACCAACGTGCAGCTTGCGATGCACAAACCAGCCCAAGGAGCTGCCGTAGGTCGGGCCAGGATCGCCAGCCCCATCACCAATCCCAGACCAACTAAGCTAAACCACTGAGCTGCAGAGCGACTGGACGGACAGTATCCTTTGACCACATCTTGGGGTGGCCAGACAACTAGCCAGAGGTACCAAGCTAAGGCCACCAGAAAAGCAGCCAGCGTTTCCGTCATGGCCGACTGACCAGCGCGTAACAAAATGGGATCCAAGGCTACTGCGAGCGCGGCCGCTGTAGCCCATTTCGCTTGTAGATGCAGTTTAATGCCGATCGCCCAGGTCAAAAACACTGTGGCGAAACCAATGCCGAGGTTGAGCGCCGCGACGGCGAGTGGCGGGTAAGGATCGTCAAAAGCCAGCCAACTGAGCAGCCATGGATAGAGCATCGGGCGAAAGGCCGTTGGCGTTACGCGTCCTGTTGAATCTTCAAAACCAAAGGTGCCCGTTTTCGACCAGTTGGCCGCCAGTCGCAGGTAGGCGTCGGTATCGACCGACAGTGTGTCTACAAGCGGAGGCTCAGTAAAGTTCAATTGCTTGAGCGACCGCCAATCGATGAGTGTCGCCGAACGAATCGCGATGATCAGCGTGGCAAAAGCCAGTATCTTACCCAAGGTTGAAAGGCGATTGTCCAAAGCGAATGCCAAGTTTCAGTGCAATGCGTGGTGGTATTCGTAGAGTTGTAAAATCTAGCACCAACGCACAAGTTTTCTGACTAGTTGAACAACCATGGCCAACGCCAAAGCGGCTAATTATGTGTAAAAACTTCTGCGTGGATGTTTGGCATGAATGAATTGGACGTGGCTCTGCACCTGAGGCCTAGCGGCTTGTTGATTTATGTGAGCCGCGACGCGTAAGCGGTGTCGGGTATTAACCGTGGCCTTACGGCCAGCGGCTCACCAATTCGTTTCGTGAATTTGAATAAATCAACAGATTGCTAGTGTCAGGAATTGGAAATTCAGTTCCACATAATCCTTGCGCAAAATTAGCCGCAGTGCGCTAGCACGCGGTTT
>JAGQPR010000028.1 GCA_020426625.1 Planctomycetales bacterium | reverse complement strand
AATTCCTTTCAATCGGGGAATTCTGGCGAATCCCACTACGGACCAATCCTAATTTTTAGCTGTCCCAAACCACTAGCATGCGGTTTCTTACAGAACGGGACGCTACTGGTTAGCGAGTTGCGGCTGATGGTATAGGAATTGTGATTTGTGACACTAGGTGGGTGAGAGTCAGCCTGTGGCTGGTTTGGGGAACATAATCATCGAACGCGCATTGTCACCGACCACTGGTTGGGAACACGCTCCGTCCTGACAAATGTAAAGAGTGACTTGATTATCGATCGACTTTCGATTTGCCAGCAGCGGACAAATCGCTTGCAGCTGGGCGCTTGCTTCGCTCTCCGGCAGAGCAATCACCATGGCGGTGGGATCCAGTTGAAATAGGAAATCTCGTTGCAAGGCACTCCAGTCCGCTGACTGCGCACCCAAGAGCACTAATTCACGAGCTTCTTCGGTCAATCTCCTCAGCACACGTAGCGATTGTCCTGCAGCTTGTGGCGAAGCGCTCATTACACCTGATGTGGCACGCAACGCGGACAGGCCTGCCTGGATCAGCGCTTCGTTGCCGGTTAACCTTCCCAAAGAAATCAACGCGGATGCCGCCATGGAATTTCCACTGGGCACGCTGCTATCGGCCACATCCCGTGTACGGGCAATCAGCTTTTCATGGTCGTCGGCCGTGAAATAGAACCCACCGGCGGGCGCTGCGAATCGATGGATTAGCGTCTGTGCCAGTCCATTGGCCAACTCGAGTGTCGCTGTGCTCGGTTCCACTTGAAACAACTCGCACAAAGCGTCGATAAAATACGCATAGTCGTCCAAGTACGCGTTCAGACTTGCGTGCCCGGCGCGCCAAGTGTGCCAAAGCTGGAAATCCTGGCGCAACATCTGTGATCGTATGAAGTCCACACAACGATTCGCGGCAGCTAAATAACCAGGCTCTCCCAACGCTCTGTATCCCCGCAACATGGCCGTGATCATCAGTGCGTTCCAGCTGAGCAATACTTTGTCGTCCAGACCTGGTCGCACGCGGCGCTGTCGATGTTCGAATAGTTGTCTTCTGTCGGCAAGCAATTCTTGTCTGAGCCACTCCTCAGTTACTGCCAGATTGTCGGCATAATGAGAAAGTGGCTGGGCAAGATTCAGAATGCATTGCCCCTCGAAATTGCCGTTGGGCGTAGCGTCATAGATCTTGCAAAATCGCTGGCCACGCTGGTCTCCCAGCACTTGGCAAATCTCTGCCACAGTCCAAACGTAGAATTTTCCTTCGATACCTTCGCTATCCGCATCTTCAGCTGAGAAGAAAGCCCCCAGCGGATTCGTCATATCGCGCAGCACGTAGTCAAGCGTTTCACGCACTACGTCGGCGTACCGCTCCGTTCGCCACAAGCGGTAGGCATCTGCGTAGGTAACTGCCAACAAAGCATTGTCGTACAACATCTTTTCAAAATGTGGCACCAACCAGCGGTCATCGACACTATAGCGAGCAAAGCCACCACCCAGGTGATCGTAGATGCCGCCATTGGCCATCTTGTGCAACGTATGCTCAACAGCCAATCGCCTGGCTTGGTGTTCAGTGTCGCTCTGATCGTGTCCACGACCAGCAGCCGTTGCAGCGCCTTCCAGCAGCAGCGACAAATCCATGGCGTGCGGAAACTTGGGTGCGCCTCCGAATCCACCGTGTTGGCGATCAAAATGCCGCAGCAACCAGTCCTCTGCAGCAGACAGCCATTGAGGGTCTAGTTCACCTGTTAAAGAGTCAGGACCGTGGCAAGCGCTTTGAATGTGTTCAGCGATTTGTTCGGCCTGACTGTAAATCTGCGCTCGTTTGGTTCTCCAGGCCTCTGCGACAGCGGTCAAGACTTGGCCAAAGCCGGGTCGGCCCCAACGGTCTTCCGGTGGCCAATAGGTACCACCATAAAACGGCCTGCCATCGGGCGACATGAAGACGCTCATCGGCCAACCACCGCTGCCGGTCAGCATCTGTACGGCCTGCATGTAGATCTGATCGACGTCGGGTCGTTCTTCGCGATCAACCTTGATCGGCACAAAATGTTCGTTGAGCATCCCAGCTAGGCGCTCGTTTTCAAAACTTTCGTGCTCCATCACATGGCACCAATGGCATGCGGAATAGCCAACGGATAGGAAGATCGGCTTATCCTGCTCACGAGCTATTGCGAACGCCTCGTCGCACCAGGGATACCAATCCACTGGATTGTCTTTATGTTGCAATAGATACGGGCTTGACGATCCGGCAAGTCGATTGGACATAATTCTATTGGCTGTTAAATGCACCGCAGCGAATGTCGAGAACTTTCAACTCTTCTTAGATCCACAACTGGTGAATCTATAAGCTGTCAGTCAGCTCAACAGCGAATTGCTGGTCTGGCACAAATGCTGCGGATAGCTTCAGTTCTTTGTGGGTTTACCAGGCTGGTTGGTCTTCTTGCTAGAGTTGCCATCAGCGACATTCTCTTTGGAACCACGTTTGTCGGCCCTGCCCGTCTTGCCGTCTTTTCCTTTGTCGGTAAGCTCCGGAACTGCACCCAGCTGCTTGGCACCCACGATGTCGATCGTCTGTCCCTGGACCAGTTGTGGCTGGGCAGCATTGCGCAGTCCTGCCACGGAAACTTCATCGCCTTGCATACAAAATGTTGTGTCGCCAGAAGATACTTTTACCGCGACATCTTGGCTAATAGTCAAGATCAAAGGAATGTTCCCTGCCAGGACTTGTGCCTTGCCCTGACCAATCATGCGGATCCGAGCCACAATACGGCAATCCTCTGAACCGACAGGCACAGCAGCTGTAGCCTTTTCGTCACTTGGCTTCTTGGCAGATCTGGCCGTTGGCTTTTTCTTTTCGTCTGGCTTGGAACCCTTGATCATTGATGCCGGATAGACGCCAGGAGTTTGCTCCATCATTTGTTCGCGCGTCATTCGGCGTTGTCCGACGGGCCGGAAGACTTCGATTTCCTTGACCTCTGCCGTTGGCACGCCGGTTTTCTGGTCAATGGGAACATTGAATCGGACCCAAGCACCAGGCGATAGGAATACAGGAGACGCAGTCCCCGAGTAAGTCAGTTTCGACCGTCCGTCGAGCATAACCATCACATCGTCGCCTTCTTCCGTCTTGATTACGAGCCGATCGGCAGATGCAGCCTGTAAAGTTCCCTTCACTTCAGCAATCTCTAACCCGCCAGTAGCGGCGGCTTGATCTTGGGCCATCACCGAATCTGGCGTCGACTGGGAAAGGAACAAGGCTGACAGACACAGAACTAGCTGATAAGTGTTTTTTTTCATGGCAATTCGAATTGAGTCCCTTGTTTTTTGATTCGGGTACAATCTTTCGCTCATATCGGCTTCAGATAAGATGAATTAGCCCCCTGCCGCCCTACAGTGGATCTTGTCCAACTGCCTACTGCCACTGGCCCACATGTCAGTATAGCCTATTTGCCACTCTCACACCGCATCGCCTGCCAAGAGGTGCTCATGTCTAACAAGTGCGTCACGACCAGTGTACTGATGAAAATGAAGCAGGATGGTCAAACGATTACGATGCTAACCGCATATGACTTTACCTTCGCATCACTACTGGACGAGGCAGGTGTTGACGTTTTGTTGGTGGGTGACAGTTTAGGAATGGTGGTCCAAGGCCACGACACCACCATTCCAGTTACCCTTCACGAGATGATCTACCATGGGCGTTGCGTTGTTCGTGCCGCCAAAAGAGCAATGGTTGTCGTTGACCTGCCTTTCCCTCACGGTCAACTAGGCGTGCGACAGACGCTGCGCGTCGCGGCCCGGGTCATGAAGGAAACCGGTTGCACAGCTATCAAATTGGAAGGTGGAGCCGAACAGGCTGAGACCATTCATGCGCTGGTCGCTGCGGGCATTCCGGTAATCGCACATGTTGGTCTGCGTCCGCAAAGTGTGCATGCGTTGGGCGGTTACCGTGTCCAGCGCGATGGCCAGCGGATCGCAGCCGACGCCCTTGCCGCGGAAAGCTCCGGTGCTTTTTGTGTCCTGATGGAATGTGTCCCCGCCGACATCGCCGCAGATATCACGCGGCAGCTCAAGATACCGACCATTGGCATTGGAGCCGGTCCCCACTGCGACGGACAAGTGCTGGTCACTCACGATTTATTGGGTTTAACCGTTGGACGCGTGCCGAAATTTGTCCGGCAGTTCGCAGATCTGGCAGATGCAGTCCGCCAATCGGTTTCTCGCTATAATGAATCTGTTCGCGATGGGACGTTCCCCGATGAACGCGAGTCCTTTCAATAGTCTAGTATCGTTCGATCAATAGCTGTCCTGTCCTATTGGTGATTCATATCACACTCGGGCATGCTGACTACAGCGTTCGCGACAGTCGTTGTTCGACTGATGCTTAGGTCATCTACACTCAACCTACTCATGTTGCTTTCTAGGGCTGCTTTGCTGCGGCAAGGTGCCAAGGCGGAAATGATGAATCGAATACGTTTAATAGTTTGTTTGCTCGTCTGGCAGTTATTTGCGTTTCATGCTCAAGCTGCCACTCGACCCAATATCGTCTTGATCTTGGCGGACGACTTGGGCTATTCCGATTTGGGTTGCTATGGCGGCGAAATTGAAACGCCCAACCTCAATGCCCTGGCCGCTGGCGGTATTCGGTACACGCAGTTCTACAATACTGCCCGGTGCTGGCCCACCCGCTGCGCCTTACTGACTGGCTACTATCCGCAACAAGTCGGCCGCGATGCACTCCCTAATGTTCCTGGGGGCGCGCGAGGCGGACGACCTGATTGGGCCATTTTGTTGCCGCAGATGCTCAAGCCACAAGGCTACCGTTCCTACCTATCGGGCAAGTGGCACATCGACGGCAAGCCCATCGCTCAGGGGTTCGATCACGCATATACCATGGACGACCACAATCGATTTTTTTATCCCCAAAACACTACGCTTGATGACGTAGAGCAGCCGCCGATTGCCCGCGATTCGAATTATTACCAAACAACCGCCATCACCAGCCATGCCATCGAATGCCTGCAAGAACATGCAACCAAGTTTGCGGACCAACCTTTCTTCCACTACGTGGCATACACTTGCCCGCACTTTCCTTTGCATGCACCAGCTGACGATATCGCCAAGTATCGCGGTCGCTATGGTGAGGGCTGGGATGTAATACGCAATCGTCGCTGGCAGCGGCTTGGCGAATTGGGGTTAGTGTCTGGTGCTCTGTCGGCGCTGGAGCGAGAAATTGGCCCTCCCTACCGACATTTTTCAGACCCGGCCAAGCTGGAATTGGGACCACGAGAGGTCGACGGCGAACTGCCGTGGGCGGAATTGACTGAGGAGCAACGTGAGTTTCAATCCGCAAAAATGGAAATCCATGCCGCCATGGTGGACCGCATGGACCAAGAAATCGGGCGGCTGATCGAACAGTTGAAAACCATGAATCAGTTGGAAAACACGCTGGTAATCTTCCTTTCGGACAATGGTGCGAGTGCGGAAATCATGATTCGCGGAGATGGCCATAATCCCGATGCACCGCTAGGTAGTGCTGAGAGCTACTTGTGTTTGGGGCCGGGGTGGTCGAGTGCCGCGAACACACCATTTCGTCGGCATAAGACTTGGGTACATGAGGGCGGTACTTCCACGCCGTTGATTGCCCACTGGCCAGCAGGCATTTCTGCTCGCGGCGAATTGCGTCACCAGGTTGGTCACGTCATTGACATCGCACCCACTGTTGTAGAGTTGGCCGGTGGGCAGTGGCCCACCAAGGCAGATAACCTCGGCGGAGGCAACGCGGACGTCCCCAGTCCTCCGGGCCAAAGCCTAGTACCTTCCCTAAATAGCGACACGCCGGAGCCGCGAATCATTTGGTGGTTGCATGAAGGCAATCGCGCATTGCGTGATGGGGATTTCAAGCTTGTTGCCGCCAAGGATGAACCGTGGCAATTGTACGACATGCGCCAGGATCGTGCCGAATCGAGCAACTTGATAACCGGAATGCCTGAAAAGGCCAAGGAACTCGAAGAGAAATGGAATCGCATCACCGCAGAATTCGAACAGATGGCAAAGCGACGCCGGTAGTTGCCTTCACAGCTGTTGCGAGAGTTCGGTCGAGCAGCCTGCCACCCCAGATGAAGCTCATCGGATAGATCCGCGACTATTGATGGATCGACGTCGGCGGCAATATTGTGATTCTCATCGGGGTCGGCATTCAGGTCGTAAAGTTCCATGGCCTTTCTCGTGCCGATCTCGCCTGTTTCAAGATCCCAAGTCCACCACTCCACGAAGTGAATATCCTGCTTGAACATCGACAGGCCCATGTACCGGCCTCCGTCTGGTGTGACCCGCGGATTGCGTCACTCACTGAGTCAACTTCATGGCAGGGAGCACTGGGAATTCGAGGAATATGTCCAGGAACAGGCTGCCGGGTTTGGCCAATTGGTGTCTTTCGTTTGCGAGACACTCGTTGAAACGCGTCAATTCGTGTTCTAACTCCGGCGTTGGCGCTAGGTTGCCTAGATCAAAGTCGCAGTTGGCTAATAAGTCTTCCACCTCTCGTGCGGTCGCATACTGGTCAACGTATTGTACTGTAGTACGGTATCGATCGATGGCCAAACGAAAGCGTTCTGCCCATGCTATCGGTGCATCGCCCGCGTCGACGGCGCTGGCAACGGATTGTTCAAGTCGGCGGTATCGCCAAGTCAACTGTTCGGCTAAGTCGCGCCAAGCTAAGCGAGTCTCCTCGCGCACGCGATTTAGACTACTGTAGCTCCACATCGTAAACGTGAGAGCAGTCCCAATCCCCAACAGTCCAAAGAGCACGAAGAGCGTAACTCGCTTGCCGGACAGCCCAGGTATGCTATTGGGTTCATTGATTCGATCTTCGATCATGCTTGGTTCTCGGAGCTGAGCAAGGCCAATGCACCAAGACCGTAAAAGGTATATTCGACGTCGTCAGCGGGATCGAATTCGAAACCGCGGAAACCACCCTGCGGCTGTTCCATGCTCATGGCATACTGCAGACCGCTGGCCACGTCGATTGCGTCGAGAGTACCCAGATCGGCCAAGGCAACACTGCTAGTAAAAGTGCTGAGTAAGTCGGGTAATGGGATTCGTGTATTTGCGCGAAACCCACCTTCATCTGTTTGCAGCTCGCAAAGGAACTGCGTTGCCTCTTCTGCTACTTGGACATCCAGCTTCCCTAGGACTCGCAAGGCACCAAGGGCAGCAGCGGTGGGATTCGTTCCCGATCGTTTACCAACTCGAATCTCAAGAAAGCCACCATCCTGTTGCCTTTGCCGCATGATAAATTGATAAGCTGACTCCGAGTCGGGGCACGCCTTTCCAATCAATTCCAGGCACAACAGTACCAAGAACGTTTGGTAGGTACTGCCAGTTTGGCCTTCAAGACTCTTACTAAACCCACCGTCGTCGCGCCGCAATTGGGACAGCAAACTGAGCAATCGATCCGGCCACTCTGACGGTATGCCGCCAAAGGTATCAAGCCCGCAGGATGCCTCAATCAGCTTGGCAGAATAGACGAGGGACAGCAAATCGACGATGGTCTCGTGCGAATTCATGCGACTGCGTAAGAAGGCTGCACTCGTCTCCGCAACACGACCTTCAAGCAGTCCCAGAATGGCCAGACTCCGAAGGGCGAAACTGGTGTAGTAGATGTCGCTGTCACCCTCCCGGCCAGCCCAGCCCCCGTCGGGCCGCTGTCGAACAAGGACATAGTCGCCATGAAGCCGCTGCTTATTCTCGGGCAACAATGCCGCCGCAATCGTAAGCTGCACCATCAACCGCCCTAGGTAACCAAGTTCCTCGAGTTCTTGTTCCACTTAGGTTTGATACGGTCCCCAAAGCACTAGGGCTTTGTAATAACGATGTTCAGCTGCTGATGCATTTGCTCTGAATAAAAATAGTAGAGAGTTGGCACGATGGCTAGGGCGACCAAAGCAGCCGCGGCGACCAGAGGGCGAATCGATGTGTCCTTATTGGCCATATGATCGGCAACGTAACCTACCAATGCGATCACACCCAAGGGGAATAGGCTGAACATCGAGAAATCGCTGAAAATCTTGTCTTGCGTGACTTCTTTGTCTTGGGACAGAAAGAAAGGAAGATAGAAAAAGCCCACTGATAAAGCTGCCGTCAGGATCAGCCCTAACATCACCACCACAATTTTCGAAATTCCGGAAGCGAAGAATAGGGCGCGTTGAAAGAATCGAAAACCTGGAATGATTGCGATCGCCGCGATGCAGGCAACCACAATGACGATTGTGTCAAAGTCCATCGTATCCGCCGAGGAGCAAAGGAAGGCTGGAAATGGTATCTGGAGCATGAAAGCTCGCAGAACTGACTGTGCATTATTGATCAATTCCTTCGATCAGCATAGTTGCTGGATGTTGGAAAAGGGGCTGATAACACAAGTTCATTGCGCCTGGAATCAACTTGTGGGAGATCTTACGTAGCAGCCGCTAAATGGATCATTTCGACAACCGATGCGAAGTCTCCGAGCGGGTCAAATAGCCCCAATTCAAAGCTTGATCCTGCTCGTAGTGCTTGGAAAGTGTGTTGGCCGTGACTGCCTTGGCCATTTCGAAGCCCAAGTAGAAAGCATGGCTGGCCGTGATACGGTCCCCACCCGGCCCGGTCAGGATACGTTCCATCAGTACGAATGGATCGCGATCAACCTCGTGTATGCCTGCGGAAATCGCGTGTATTTGATCGTCGCGGGTGTAAATCCGAAAGTTATTGTCTCGGATAGATCGAGCCAAGCTATCAAGTATCTCCAAGTCATACTCCTTGACTCGCGGGTCGCGCAGTGTGACCAAATTGGATTCAATATGTTTGGCTGGGACGCGATGTTGGCAAGCATAGTGGACCAACTGCCGCGCAAGTTTGCATTCTTGAACACTAGTTCTCGCCCAATTGATGACCGCAGTAGTCAACACCGATTGAATCTGCAGCTCCTCGCATATTCCGAGCAACAAGACATTGATACCGGCAGAGTCGGCGTCCGTCAGTTCTGTGATATTGCCGATGCCCATCATCATCTTGGAATCGGGATAACGTTCTCGGCAACGCATATAGCGCGCCAGACTCTGCGCAAAGCCACAACCGATCGGTTCGAGAATCGGATCCAATCGCATTGGAATACGGCGCTGTCGGAGGAAATTTTCTGTTTCTTCAAAACTTTTTTCTTGGCTTGGATCATCGGGAATCACAACCACTTCTGTGTCCCAATCAACGGCCGCTGCACGATTGGAACTATTCACCGATAGCACCAACTCAGCACCAGCCGAGCACGCACGACTGACTTCTTGATGGTCAAACGAATCGATCGACACGCGCAGATTCTCATCGCGCAGCCGCTTGACCGCATCCGCCACCGCCAGCCAACGATGACCTGGTGTGCATCCCAAGTCGATGATGTCGGCGCCTTGGTTGGCGAGCTCTCGCGCCCGAGTTACAAGCTCTTCCATGTCGAGCGACGGGGCGTGATTGATCTCGGCGATGATCTCGATGTTTGACTCGCCGTAGTCGTCCGCCGGCGACACGTTTTGCCCAAAAAACAAGGGTAAATCGCGAATATCGCGTGGGCCGCATTCGACGCGATGTCCTAGCTGCGAGCGGATGGATTCAATCTCCGCCGACAGATGTCCCGGCAGTATTACCCGATCTACAGCAGGCAATACTTGCAAGTGTCGCAATAGCCATTTAGAAGTTATTAAGGCTGCAACAGTAATCGGCAACACGCTTACAGATGCAGTGAAGTGCAATTCCGATGCGAGTTTGGAAACGATTAATCGCACCGCTTGCTCAGCCAATCGTCCAGTGACAAATTGAATATGAGACCCACGAGTTATCGGTGATGCCATGCAGGAACCTTCCAAGAATGATTGTGAGCTCTGTCCGCGCGACGCGTAGATTCCATCAAGAATTCGCTCGAGCAAAGTAAACTTTTTTTGTAAAACGTCTTGACCAGAATTTTGTGTTCACTACAAAGATCATTAACGAGGAGCTCTAAAGAACAATCGTCGTCCTTGTTGTTCTTGTGGCCGGGGCTCCTCGTTTTTTTATGCGCTAATTTTTAGCGCGCTAATTCTACTTAGAGTGATTGGGATCATAACTCGGAAGTTTCCCAAGCGGACATAGTGCTCCTCGACGGATCCATAACCAAGTTGATGTCCTCATATCCTAAGTATGCCCACTGTGATTTCTATCGCCGATCAACCAAGTTCGTGTCTTGCTGAAGTTATCCTCTGCATTTTGAATCCCAGCGACAAGCCAGCAGCACATTGAGCGTTCCTATCCCAATTCTGTACGAAGAATCGCATTTCTTGATAGTCGATAAGCCTGCCGGAATATTCAGCCAAGCTCCGCCAGGCATAGAGAGTGTCCAAGAACGTCTGATCGAACAGCTCAAACAACGAGACGAACATCATGGAAAGCCATTCGTCGGTTTACCTCATCGCCTCGACCGCGGTACATCGGGCGTGCTGTTGATTGCCAGGAATCAGCGAGCTCTTGCGCGGTTTGGTCAGCAATTTCAGAGTCGAAAGGTTGGAAAATACTACCTGGCAGTGGTGGCTGGTGACGCCAGTAGCGTTGATAACGACTGGCAGGACTATTTGCGCAAAATTCCCGACCATCCGTTGAGCGAGATTGTGCCAAGCCATGCTTCTGATGGCAAATTGGCCAAGCTGTCAGTGCGAATACTGGCCAGCAGCCGGGCAAAGAGTCTGCTAGCGGTGCGATTGCACACTGGGCGAATGCACCAAATACGCGTTCAATCTGCTTCGCGCGGGTTACCGATCCTGGGAGACAAGGTCTATGGCGCTGCAGCAATCACGGAACCGGGGGTGCGCAAACGACATTTTGACTCCGAAACGCCAATCGCTCTGCATGCCTTACGCCTTGAGTTTCGGCACCCCCAAAACGCGAAGCTGATGAGCTGCACCGCCCCACCTCCCGATACCTTTCGTGAGTTTGCCAGTGGATGCTGGACGGAACTGGACGCGATTGTCAAGCAAAGCATGCACGATCAGCACGTGGCATGGTGACAAGAGCCTGGCGTCACGAACAACGGCTGCGGATCGCTATCGTGGAAACGCTGAACGCAACAATGCCAAACTTTTGGGAATGGCTGTCATCTGGTCTTCCATCCCTTCGAATTCAAGGGAAATGAAACCACGATAATTGTGCTTGCGAAGAATGCTGCCGATCCGCGGATAATCGAGATCCAGCGAGTACCATTGACCACCTCCGTAGTACGTCTTGGCTTGCACGAAAATCGTTCGTGGCGCGATCTTCTCCAGCCGTTGATAGGGATCTTCCAGGAAATTTCCAGTATCTGTCGTGATCTGCAACCATGGCGAATCCACAGCATTGACGATTCGCAGAATACCTTCCGGCGTGAGTCCCAACCCCCAGTGGTTTTCCAACGCCAAAACAACACCACACTTTTCCGCGGTTGGGATACAGGCTGCCAATGAATCAATCACCCAAGGATAGGCATCCTCGTCGGTATAGCCTGGCAATGGAGCTTCCAGGCCGCGCTGCTCCATCAGTGCATCGAAGCTGCCCGACGTCCCCCAGCGTCCGGTATTCACTCGCATCGTGGGGATGCCCAGCTTGTAAGCAAGTTCGATTTGGCCAATCGTGCGGTCGACATTCTGCCGGCGAAGTTCTCGGTCGGGCGTCACAAAGCCTTGATGGGTCGACATGCCGACGATGGGCAGGCCCACTGCCAAGGCGTGGCGCTTGTATGACATCAGTTTGGAGTGGCTGAGCAGCTCGTTTTGTTCCAATTGATACAGCAGCAGTTCAACGCCATCGAAGCCCATTTCATCGGCCAAGTCGATGCATTTGTCAAAATCGCGATACTGCTCGTTGTTGAAACGCCACAACGAGTAGGTCGATAGAACGATTGGATACGACTTGCGGGGCCCCGCTGACACGTCGGCATCGGTGTTTGCCACTCCGGTACCTGCCACGGTGGTAGCTAGCGGAACGAGTGAGGAAGCTGCGGCTGCAGATAGAAACGTGCGACGTGTGCTGAACATGAGGTGCCTCGTCTATGTGTCGTAAGTCTATTTATTGAGGAGCTATGCGTTGCCAGCATCCACGCTGAGGTTTTTCCGCAGGATTAGCGGCTTTGGCATCAGTCACGGTTGTTTTAGTATCAAGAAACTTGGGCGTAGGTGCTTGGCTTAGCTTAGGTCTCGAGTTGAAAAAGTGGCAGCCCGGGGCAGCCCGTATTTTAAGAACGCGAGGAGCTTGAGCTCGCGTCCAGTATAGCCCATCTATCTGGGCAACACGGGAGGTTCGTTGATGGCAGTTTTGCGCAGCTGAAAAATCGCCACGCAGGAGATCACTGCCAACGCCAGCAGAATGATTGCCAGCAAAGGTCGCACCGCCAACCAGGCGATGGATACTGTCACCAGAAAAACGGCAAAGGCCAGCAACGCACCCACGAGAAAGAGTGCGAAACCTGTAATCTCACCTAGAACAGGGATCCAGCTGAGCATGACGCTGATGGGTCTTAGTAGAGTAGAAAAACCGGCGATGCACAGCGCCAGTCCTGCAGCGCGAAGAAGCCAAGCCAGAATGTTATTCTCAGTCACTAGCCGCTGCATAACCTCTTCTGCACTCATCCTTCCAATGTATAGCGATTGAATCGATTCACCGTTGCTTGTTTGGTACTCGGAAAAAGTACTGCCGCTTAATTTCGCGACGAAAGCTACGTCGGTTGGCGCGACGGCCCGGAAGGCGATTCGCAGGTCACCCAGCAGAGGATCATCCGGCGCGGGGCCCCGCGGTGACCAATAGAGCTGATTGTCGTGGACCATGAAATTTTCTTCACTGCCCTCACCCAGAGTCTCGAGTATTGCAGCTTGGTTGATCTCGATAGGTTGCCAGTCATCGACGTCTTGCTTGAGCTGTGCGTTAAGCTGATATTGCCCGACAAATACTTCCTGCGCGGTATAACTCGCGGGCTGGAAATGAAGTGCCGGATTGTCATGCCCTCTGCTCTTGAAGCTGCTGCTATCGACGCGATCTGGATGCCAATTCTGGTGGTAGGTATAAGATTTGTGCCCCTCTGAATTCGTGTGTTCCTCCTCGAGCCACTGAAACATCTCAATGCTGCGCCGCAAATGAATCGCCCGTTTGCGAATTCCAAAAACATCGTCGTGCAGCACTTCGTCAGTATCGGCAAAACCAGTTAAATGAACCAGTTTGCCGTTCAATTCGGGTAGCAGCACTGCGGGATCACCGATCGACTGCACCACGCCTGCCGCCTCAGCAAGCCCACGGCTGCGATGAATCGTACGGTACTCGTTCCACGTGGTTAGGGCGAGCGATCCCGGGATCAAGAACAAACCAAAGAAGGCCGCTACAAACGACGCTTTGATTTTGGAACCAAATCCCATGGAATGCACCTATAAGTGTTTGGAGTGGAGTGATTTCGGAGACCGCAAGACGCAACATTGCCCTAGCCGAACGACAGAGCTAGTCCGTTTAGAATCGCTGTTGAGCGCATGCGTCAAACAGTTCGCATCCAGTTTCGATACTTTTATCGGACACGCAATCATTGCGAAAGCCTCACAACGCCCGAGTGAATAGTATTATCGTCGAGTGTCGACGGCATCAGACTCTGCACGAACTTGCTGTCGTGTCGAATGCACCAGCAACGGTAGGAAGACCAAATTGCCAAGCAGTCCGCCGAGCATTGTCAAACTTGCCAGGGTCCCAAACACCACTGTGGGTATGAATTCGCTAGTGCACAAGCTTAGCAAACCTACTACTAGCGCAATGGTCGCCAAGATCACGGCCAGTCCCACATTCTCCTGCGCGGAGCGCAGTGCCTGAATCGAATGCGCCCCGCCGCGGCGACGAGATTGAAAGTGCATCAAGTAATGTATTGAGCTATCCACCGACAGCCCCAGTGAAACCGCCGCGATCATTGCCGCCCCCATATTCACAGGTACCCCCAACCACCCCATCGTACCCAACACGAGCAACACGGGCAAAGCGTTCGGAATCAGCGCCACAGCTGCCAGCCATAACGAACCCGTGGCGATGGTCATCACCGCCAAAATGCCGACGGTCGCTGCTAGGAAACAACGCCATTGATCGTTAAGCACACTTTCTACCAGCGAGCCTAACATTACATGGTACCCCGCTACTTCTGCTTCAGGTGGAGCATTTTCGAATTGGGCCAGCCAAGTTCGCGAATGCGTGAATTCCTGAACTGTGTTCTTCACAGATGCGATCAGTTGCGCCTTGATCTCCGCAGATTCACGTTCACGGCTGCGGAGCATAACTCGCAACCACTGATAGTGCTTCTTGCCCGTTGCCTCGCTGGAATTGGCAGAAGGCGACAACAGAGCTCCCATAAACTCCGGCATTGTCCGTCGCATGCCCTCGATGCGCATGCTTAACGGCAGCGAGCTGAGAACCGAAGCTGCGACAGTCGCCTGGTCAGCATCCGCGATACTCAGCACTTTGGTCAAAGCAGCTTGGTTTGCTGCAGTCCCAACAACGATCTGACGCAGGCGATCCTCCAGTTCCATCACGCTGGATAGATATTGCGACGTGAGCGTCTCGGGAACTGGCAACATGATGTCCCACACGCCAGCGCCGCCCAGTTCACTTTCCACGATACTATAGCCCTGAACAATTGCATTCGTGCGGCGAAAGCTCTTGGTAAAGTCGGTTTCGACTCGCATCATCAAGCTACCCAGTAGCCCGTAGGATGCTAGCAGGGCCAGCACAATCAGACCGACCCTGCGCCTGACGAGGATTGAGTCCAGCATTCTTCGCAGGAGAAAACGCACCTGCAGATCGATGGCAGGTATTCGTGGGTCAGGGTCCCAGCTGCCTAGCAGAGCCAGTCCTGGAACAAGTAACACGATCGCAGCCCACACTCCCATGGCGCCCATGGCCATCATCAATCCAAAGTCGCGAACCGGTCCGACGCTAGCCGTCATCAGTGCCAAGAAACCCACTGCGTCGGTAACGCAGGCCCAGCTGACAGGAACCAACATCGTTGCCAGCGTCTCAACCAATGCTGCTTCGCGTAGTAGGCCCGAGCGTCTAAGTTGATGGAATTTGAGTAAAAGATGCATTGTGGTCGCCACTCCAATCACGGTGACGATCGCCGTCAACGTGCTACTAACCATGGTTAGGTTCTGACCAAGCCAAGCCAAACTGGCTTGAGTTGCCATCAGCGACCAGACGACGACTGACAACGGAATCAACGTCCAGCGGATGGAACGAAAGCAAAGCAACAGAACAATGACGGTTAGACAAAAGGAAATGACGCCCAAGCGACGTCCATCGCGTTGGATCAAATTGAATCCCTCGGAGACCAATACGGGCTCGCCTGTGAGGATGCCCTCAGCTGCCGGAGGTGGCAAGCTGGTGATCACTGATTTCAAGCGGCGTAGGGTTTCCGCGTGAGGTGAACGGTTACCGCTGCCAGCCATGGCTGCGTCCGGGTCCAGCAGACAGGCGATTGCCACATAGTCACTTCCGGGTTGATGCGTGTAGCCAGCGAAAACTGCGGCCAAGCCTTGTGCCAAGTCATCCTCGGGGTCCAGCAACGGTGGACGCGACTTGCTCGGTAGATTGAACAGTTGCAAGGGATTTCGTAGCGTCTGCAAAATGCGATGCAATTCCGACAAGCTCAGGACTGCTTGCACGCCATCGATGGCAGCCAATTGTTCGGTAATCTGTTCCAGCCGCTGAAGTCCAACTCCTGACTCATCCCACAATTGCGGATCTCGATACACAGCAAGAACCATTTGGTTTCCGCCGAATCGTTCTTGCAGATTGTGGTACGACGTCACCAGCGGATGACCTGGTGGGAACATCCCATCGATTTGCCAATCGAGTCGCAGACCTTGAGCCCAAGGAATGCTTCCCAAGAGAAACACTATCGCGACCGCCAGCGTGTAGCGATGGTATTGGACGAGAATTTGCGCTAGCCGTCTTGCCACGTGGCGTCCTGTTGTCAGTGTGTTGAATCGTTGTTGATTTATTCGATGGCAAGAAAGCAATTATCGCCTTTTGCTCCGCAGAAGTACGATTACAGACGCCGTTTCCACGGAGTGAATGGCGACTATGAATAAATTCACGAAGTCCATTGCACCGATTCTTGGAATGTTATACAGGTCGCGTCCAGCTTTGACGCCTTGGCAAAGCAGGCATAGTTGCGCAAGCCTCATTCTTTACCGAGCAAAGAATAGAAGAACTCCGCATCTCTCAACTGCCGATGCGTCCAGATGAGCTGCAGCGGGTTCGTTGCGACCGCCTGACTGCGTAGCAATCTTGTTCGTGTCAGCGTATGATTGCATATCATCACGACAATACTCTGCTTGATCAACACGCAATAAAGCCGCTACAGGAGTTTCGCGCATGACAGTTCTGCGTTGCATCGCAGCCATTGGCCTATTGACTTGCATTTCTTCGGCAGGCCGCGCCGAACGGTTAACGCCAGAGCGTTTATGGGATTTAGCTCGCATTGGTGACGCGGCGGTTTCGCCTGATGGCTCGCGTTTGGCGTACTTGGTCACACGCTATGACATCCAAGCCAATGGCGGAACCACTAGCCTGGTTATCCAACCTCTGAACCAACAGAACCAACAGACAAACAAGAGTGCTTTAGCCTTCGAAACGCCGCTTGCTGTAGCGAAATCGACGAATTTGCTCAGTGACGTCAAGGGGCTTCATTCTTTGGGTTGGTTGAATCACGCGACTGGCCCGAAACTGATTTATATTGCTCCAACCCCTGGAGATGATGGCACGCCGCAAGCTTGGATGTTGGACCCAACGCCGGATAGTGAATCTGTGCAACTGACCACCGTGGAACAGGGGATAGGGAATCTTAAGGCCTCGCCCGCAGGAAATGCGATTGCATTTACTGTCGATGTCAAGATGGACCCTACGATCACAGAAATCTTCAGTGACCTGCCCAAGGCGGATGCGCGAATTATTGACTCGCTTCTGTATCGTCATTGGAATCAGTGGCACGACTATGCCTATTCCCACGTCCACGTCGTCCAGATCGACTCCGCAGGCAAGCCAGGTGAAGCTTTGGACTTGATGAAATCCTTGCGAGCTGATTGCCCGGTACCTCCCTTCGGAGGAAGCGAACAATTCGAATTCTCCCCGGATGGCCAACAGCTGGCGCTAACTTTGAAATTGGTCAACAATCCGGCTGAGAGCACTGACACAGGCATTTATTTGTGTTCGATTGACGGAGGCGAAATGGAACACGTCACACCGGGTCTTCCTGGCTATGACATGGAACCGCGATATTCTCCCGATGGTCGCTATCTAGCGTTTCATTCCATGGAACGCGCCAGTTTTGAAGCCGATCGAAACCGAATCATGCTGTACGATCGACGCACCGGTGCCCGGCGAGAGCTGACCAGTGGTCTGGATCAAACGGCACACAATGCAACGTGGAGCCCTGATAGCCAGAGCATGTATTTCTACAGTGAGACACGAGGTACGACGCAGGTCTTTCGAATCAACGTCGAAAGCTCCAGTCTGGAACAAGTTACCAAGGGACGCTTTGATTTTTCCTTGGTGGCCGCGATCCCAAATTCGCCAAACGTACTGGTTCGTCAGCAGAGCATGCTGCGGCCAGTCGAATTGGCGGTCGCGAATCCCAGCCTACAGAATCTGCAAACGATCACGGATGTAAACGGCGACGTGTACTCGAATCTTGAATTGCCAAAGATCCAAGAAAGATTCGTCACTGCTACCGATGGCAAGCCGATCCACAACTGGGTCATATTGCCACCGGACTACGACGAAAATTCGGACCGTCAATGGCCCATGCTGACCTACTGTCAGGGTGGGCCACAGGGACAGATTGGCCAGTGGTTTTCCTATCGCTGGAATTTCCACATGATGGCCGCTCAGGGCTATGTGGTCCTGGCCGTCAATCGACGTGGTTTACCTGGCTTCGGACAAGAATGGAACGATCAGATAAGTGGGGATTGGGGAGGCCAGGCGATGCAGGATATCCTCGCCGCCACCGATGCGATGCTGGCCAGCCCCAAGATTGACCGCCGCCGTGTGGCTGCCATCGGTGCCAGCTTCGGCGGCTATACAGTCTATTGGTTGATGGGCAATTCCGGAAATCGCTTTTGCACAATGATTGCCCACTGCGGCGTATTCAACCTGGAATCGATGTACGGTTCCACGGAAGAGTTGTTCTTCGTTAATTGGGATCTCGGCGGTCCTTACTGGCAAAACGCCGCTGTGGCTGCCAAGTACGAACAATTCTCACCGCATCGCTTCGCGGGGAATTGGAAAACACCTTTGCTCGTTATCCACGGTGAAAAGGACTTTCGTGTGCCGGTTACCCAAGGGATGGAAGCGTTCACGGCCGCCCAAGTTCAGGGTGTACCCAGCCGCTTTCTCTATTTCCCAGACGAGGGCCATTGGGTCATGTCGCCGCAGAACAGTATCGTATGGGGCCGCGTCTTTTTCGATTGGCTCGACCGATATTGCCAGCAGTGAACGATTTGAATGCGCATGCAGCAGTCAGTGGCGGAGAAAGCGCTACTTCGCGGAACGAGAAGCCACGATTATTAATCGAACGTTCCCTAGCAAGTGACTATGCTCTTAGCCCTTCGGCCTGAGCTTGCTGGCGGATCTTGAGATTGAAGGATTCCACGAACAGTGAAAAGGCCATCGCAAAATAGATGTAACCCTTGGATATTGGTGTGCCGATACCTTCGGCAACCAGCATGACGCCGATGAGCAAAAGAAAACTCAGGGCCAGCATCCTGATCGTCGGATTATTGTCGACAAAACTTCCAACTTGGTCTGCAAAAGCAATCATCACGGCTACTGCTATGACCACGGCGACAATCATGACCCACAGCTGGCTGGCCATTCCGACAGCTGTGATCACGCTATCCAGTGAAAACACGATATCCATAATCGCTATTCTCACGACGATCCCCGTTATGCTTGGCGCAGCCTTGACCTTGTCCGAATGTTCATCATGCTCTCCATCAACGGCAACATGTATCTCATGCACGCTGCTGTAGATCAAAAACAAACCGCCTGCTAGCAGAATTAAGTCACGAATCGATAGACCGTCAAACTCATGCCAAGCTTCTTGATCGAGCTTGCCTTCGACGGATTCTGCTTGCTGGATTTGGCTGTTATTTCCAGTTGCATCTCCGTTGTCCCGGGAAACTGGTTCGTGTTCTGCTTCCCCTGAATCCTCCTGAAAATAAACTTGCAAACTCTCGATGGGTAGCCAGTCGGAAAGAGTAATGATGGGTTCTTTCAACTGCACGACCCAGAAAATACAGCTCAACAGTGCCAAACGAGTTCCCAATGCCATGATGAGCCCCCATTTGCGCCCCGCACTTTGCTGGGTCACGGGGAGCTTGGCCGTCAATATGGAAATGAAGACGATGTTGTCGATCCCCAGCACAATTTCCATCAAACTGAGTGCAACGAGGGCGATTAAGGGTTCGATCATGCTGGTTTCACCGAGATGTTTTTGCGTATGGCCAGATACGGCAGAACCTTGACAAGCGTATTCGCACTGCACAGCCCATTATTGCAGCAGTGGTTTGAGCAAACTGGCTACAGCCAGGGCAATTAGAAAAGCGTACGTGATCGGGCGTATCCACCGATCACCTAGCCAGCTACCAAGCTTCAATCCAAGCATAGCGCTAATCATGACAACAGGCAATGACGCTACCGCTACGATACATCCCTGCCAAACTGCCTCACCAAAGCGGTAGGTCAGTAGCCCCATCTGCGGAATAAAATTGCTGATGTACATCGCGAACAGAAATGCACGTGCCTTGTCAGCGCTAAACCGTTGCCCATGAACCCACAAGACCATTGGCGGACCACTCATACCGGACAAACCTTGCAGGATACCGCTTCCGCCAAAAGTGATCACAATCCAGTGCGGCTTGCTAGCGCTGCGCCACTCGATGCCGACAAGCCCCTGGACAAAAACAGCTAGCAGAATGATTGCACCTACCAGCTGATTGATGGCGACGGCACTCCAAGACATGACATATCCTAGACCGACAATTCCGATCGGCAGTGTGCCAATGCGTATGGCCGCGGGCACAATCACCTCTCGCAGTTCAATGCTTTTGCGGAGATGCCACAGGCTTATGAGATTTTGTGGCAGCATGGCCGTGATAATTAACACTTGAGCCTGTACAAGATCGATGCCAATCCACAGCAGTAGTGGCAAACCGAACAAGGCGGCAGCAAAGCCCACCGTGGCTTGCAGAAACGCTGCCAAGGCAAGTATCACAATTGCCCACAGCGATTGCAGATTCAGCCATGCTGTCCAATCTTGATCAGCCACTAGCGCCAAGCACCAGCTGCAGCTTGCCACCGACAATTGCCAGAAAGATTGCTGCGGGGCCATTTGGCAGTCGAGTCTCTTTGGTTAAAAGCGGGGTAGGCATCTTGCTAGCCACAAAATCTACCCAATGAACTGGAGAGCTGAAAACACAGGGAATCTCATCCCTAGACTTGCTCGCCGCAGATCTCAATGTTGACTATCGCGAGATAGTAAACCAGCCTTCGGGTTTTCCCTGGCCATCAAACTTGAAGACCTGGCTAGCTCGTGGATCCACGACTACTGGCAGGTCGTTGTAGATCGCGATGCCAACGGGATTATCCAGCGGCGCACCCTGGCACCAGAGGGTTGGCTCGCTTCCTCGAACAACTTTCCAGATCGCTTTCTCGTATCCATCAGTCACAAATGCCTCCCCAGCCGCGTTGACAACAACTTGGTGCGGAAAATTGAATACGCGATGGTCGACGATCACGTCGCTGCTGCCATCGTCGGCCACAATCTGCAGTTGCTGAGGATCTTGCGAAACAACCCATACTTGGTCTTTAGAATCAACAAAAACCCCACGTGGATTGACGTCCGCCACAGGTTCAACTTCACCGGAACCTGCGGGAATCCGCAACAGTCGCCGCTGCTCCAAGTCGGCTACATAGATGGTTCCATCCGACTTGACTGCAAGATCGACAGGAATGCCGATTTTACCGCCAGTGATTGGAACAGGCTTCCCTTGCTCCATGCGATAGACTTCTCGCGTGGCAGGATCGCCAACAAGAATTCGGCCCTCTTGATCGAGTGCTATGGAAAACGCGGCATACAAGGGTGTCCGGTATTTCGGTGATCCTTCGTATAATATCGACAGTTTCTGGTCGCTGAACTGCCAAACGCCGTGCAGCTGACGGTCAGCCACAAAGGCCTCCCCCTTCGTATTCACAACTACGTCCAGCGGGTACACTTTGGGGGCTGGCGCGACTGCCGGGCCATTCCCAGGGCCGGTTTCTTGTGCATCAACGCTTGGGCCTGCCACCACGCCAATAAGAGCTATTACCAGAGCACCGTACTTCATGCAATCAAGCTATCGTTAGGGTAAGACATCAGGTAAGCATCCGCGCAAAAGTTTTTCCGCATAATTAGCCGCTTCGGCATTAGCTACGGTTGTTCAAGTATCAGAAAACTGGTGCGTGGGCGCTTAGCCGTACATTCCGAAGATTATAGTGCAAATCAACGTGTCTGTCTCTGATCGCCGCGCACGAATGGCCACAAGGCTTTCTTTCCATCATGACCATAACAAGAAATAAGACTCGCAGCGTACGCATTGGCTCGGTGCAGATTGGCTCCTCGCATCCTATCGCCGTCCAAAGTATGACAGCGACTCACACCCAAGACATCGACGCGACTGTCGGGCAAGTCAATGCGTTGCATGACGCTGGCGCGGACGTGGTTCGAATTGCCGTCGACAGCGACAAAGATGCGATTGCCCTAGCCGAGATACGCCGCCAAACACGGGCAAATCTGTCTGTGGACTTACAAGAGAATTACCGGCTGGCAGAAAAAGTAGCCCCTCATGTCGACAAGATTCGCTACAACCCAGGCCACCTTTATCACCATGAAAAGAATCGGTCCTGGCAAGACAAAGTTGCCTACATTGCCCGAGTTGCTATTGAGAACGATTGCGCTATCCGTATCGGTGTCAACTGTGGCAGTGTGGATCCGGCGATCAAGGCTAAATTTGATCCAGCCGATGACGTCGGTCCAATCCTGGCCAGCGGAATCGAACACTGCCAGCACCTTGAACAGCTGGGGTTTACACGCTTTGCGGTTTCAATGAAGGATTCGGATCCGGCCAAGGTCGTGCGCATCAATCAGGAATTTGCCCGCCTTCGCCCCGACATACCGCTGCACCTTGGTGTTACGGAAGCAGGTCTACCTCCAGATGGAATCATCAAGACGCGAATCGCCTTTGAACAACTTATTGGACGTGGCATCGGCGACACGATTCGCGTATCGCTGACCGTTCCGAATCCTCGAAAGATTGAGGAGATTCAAGCGGGCAAAGAGATCATCGCTGATATTTATGCTGGTCGGCTTCGCAGCGTCGTATCCCTAGACCCAAACTCTCTGAACATCATCTCGTGTCCCAGTTGTTCGCGCGTCGAGAATGAAGCGTTTGTGGAACTGGCGCAGGACGTCAAGGAAATGACCCAGTACGCTAAATCCCACGCGATCACTATAGCGGTCATGGGTTGTCGCGTTAATGGTCCAGGAGAAACAGACGATGCCGACCTTGGGCTGTGGTGCGGTCCAACACGCGTGAATCTAAAGAAGGGTCAGCAGTCACTGGGTGCCTTTACGTACGAAGAGATCCTTCCCGTATTGAAAAAGGAACTTGACAAGCTGATTGCTTCGCGATGCGTCTAGTGCGTCACGCTTTGTGCTGAGAGTAGCAAGACTCATCAACGTCTTGTTGACAGATGAGCTGTGACACGTTAGCGGCCGTTTTTTTTGTAAGCGGCCGGTTACCGTCGATTGCCCGAGTTCTTGCACGCTATTAGGCGTGGCTTCCGCGACATCAATAACAATTCTTCTCTGAGATGATTCACTAGAATGACGTTAGCCGCTTTCAAGAAAATTTTCAACGCGGGTAATTTGTTGAATTCTAGTGGTAAAAAAGGGCGGCATCCTGCCGCAGTCCGGCAATCCTTGCCAGCAATGTTTTCACAGAAAAAATTACGCGCCAACGCTCACCGTGCGTCTCAGGGTAAATAATTGGCCGTCCCTGACCAATGCATCGTCCATGCCACGCCGAAGCGGATCCCTCAATGGCAAAATGTGCGAAAACATTATTCACAAATGTCTTAATGAAATCACCAACGTCTAAACTGCGTTTCAGACAATTAAATAGTGAACAGACAACAATCCGTGTCCGATGCTGCATGGCGAACGGTGCACATTCGAGCATTCTACAAGCGAATCCTTGCGTGGCGAAACAAAGTGGTGAAGTCACAGTTAGAAGAGGTTGTCGTCGGTTGATGTTTCGCCCACATCATCAGATAGAGGATTGTGTTAATCTGCTGCGAACTTGTCAAGTTGAACTCAAGAAGTTTTTGTGGAATTGAATTATCGTGATGAAAACTGAATTCCCAGCAAACGTAGATCCTGCTCATGCGAAGATTGAATGCTCGTTGCGACATTGACCAACGAACCATCGTGGCTTAGCATCGCTCGACCGCTTTGGACATGAATCCTAGTACCTACAAGAACTGGTATCATCAACTCGTTCACGACGTGGCGAGAATTCGTCCGCGCGTCGCTGAAAACTACGTGACTACTTTCACTCGAAGAAGACGCGGCACGTTCTCGTTGAAGAAACGGCACGTTGCGGTCGACATATGTTATTTTGAAAATGAAGATGGCGGTCGTGCATACGATACAATACAGCCAGTGGTCAGCCGTCGCGCGATCGCCCTTAACAGCCACCTTTATTTAGTGACAAGTTATCTATTGGGAATATGCATTGAGCTCGGACGATTTCAATCATCGGCAATCACTTGAACGTTCACTGCAATTAAGCAATCTGCAAGCCCATCGACTGGACCAGGTTCTCACCGACGACGTTTGTCGAAGGTTGGGCATATTCGTCATCCCCGAAGGGTTTCGCTTGACCGTCGTGATCCCAGTGTTTAACGAGGTCAATACGGTGCTGGACGTCGTCGAGCGAGTGCGTAAGACAGCGTTGCCGCTGGAGATCATCTTGGTGGACGATGGCAGCTCTGATGGTACGCGTGAAAAGCTGGCAAGCCTACCTGAGTCGGACGACTTGCGGGTGATTCTGCACGACAAGAACCGTGGCAAAGGCGCCGCCCTTCGCACCGGATTCGAACACGCAACTGGAACCGCGGTCGTCGTTCAGGACGCAGATCTGGAATACGACCCTGACGATTTCCGCTTCTTGATTCAGCCGATCGTCGAAGGCCAAGCTGATGTCGTGTATGGTACCCGATATGGCCACCATGATCGTCAAGTACCACCCCTTTGGCACGTTTTTGTCAACCGATGGATTACACGCCTTTCCAATCTTCGGACCGGGCTCTATTTGAGCGATGTGGAGACTTGTTACAAAGTGATACGTCGAGAGCTGATCCAAGAGTTGGCACCGCAACTGAAAGAGAATCGGTTCGGAATCGAAATCGAACTTACATTAAAGCTTGCACGAAAGCGGGTGCGTTTTTATGAACGACCGATACGCTACGATCGACGCGGATTTGACGAGGGTAAGAAAATTGGCTGGCGCGATGGCGTTCGCGCCTTATATTGCATGCTGCGTTACTGAATGAGGTTGGTTGAACATGGACCAATTTTCGCAGCGCATTCAATCTGGCGTAAGGACCTGTGAGCAGTGACTGCGGCAAGACTGAATGAGGATGCCGATGCAAGCCCAGTGCCTGCTGGCGCTGAGCAATTGTACTCGCCAGCGATGCTGTCTGAGTTGCTGGGCGTGTCCGTTCGTACGGTGCGGCGGTGGCAACAAGTCGGTTTGCTAGTACCAGCCAATCAAGTCATGGGCCTGCCGTATTTTGGATACGCGGAATTGGCCGTTGCCAGACAGTTGGCTAAGTGGATGCAGCAAGGTGCATCGGTACAATGCATCTATCAACAATTGTTGACCATCGGGCAGCGCATTGATCCTCCCATCGAATCCGTGGTCGAACTGATCCAAGAGTGGCCGATTTCCGCAGATGGAAAACGATTGGTACTGAGGCACGGTGAGGCCCACATCGAAGCCACGGGACAGTTCCGATTGCAGTTCACAGCCCCAGAATCTGAATTCGAGAGCGAATCGAAACAGCCCACTATTCCGTTTGTCGAAGCGAAAAAAAAGAGCTTCCCAAGTAGCGGTATCGCGGACCGATCCTGTGATTCTGGCACTACTCTGGACATGACCTTGCCAGAGATGCTTCACGCAGCAAGTCAAGCAGAAGACGAAGAGGATCTAGATCAAGCTGTTATCTGGTATCGCACCTCGCTGGCCATGTATGGTGCTAACGCGGAAATCAGTTTCCAAGTCGCTGAATTGCTCTATCGCATCGGCGATATTCATGGAGCGCGCGAGCGTTACTATGTGGCTATCGAATTGGACCCAAATCTGGTCGAGGCGCGGGCTAATCTCGGATGTGTGCTGGCCGAATGTGGACAGATGGAGTTAGCCATCGCTGCCTTTCGAGGCGCCTTGGAGCAATACGCCGATTATGCTGACGTTCATTTTCATCTAGCGCGAGCACTGGACGACGTCGGCCAGGAGTTGTTGGCTGTTGAACACTGGCAACGTTTTATCGAGCTTGCTCCGGCCAGCCCGTGGGCTGACGAAGCCTGTACTCGCTTGAATCGCGCCGCCCCGCTTCTCGATCTCTAACAAGAGAACTACTCAATCCCCAACAGTCCGTTCATGACACGATCGAAGGGGATTTCGCTGCAACAGCCGTACATAGGATCGGACGTCAAACGAGCTCGAATCATGCGTGGAGACGAGAGGCCGCACAGGAATCTGGCTTGACTGCGGGCGTCACCCAAAACGTCTTGATGTTGCTTGCTCAGTCTCTTGATTGCCGCAGTCGCTGCATCTCCCATCCTTGGGAAGTCGGGCTCAGGCAATTCGCCAATGGCTCGTCCTTCGCATACGGAGCAGTGGCCACAGGCGCTGTCCATCGGTTGACCGAAGTGCGACGACAAAGCCGCGTTTTGGCAGCTGTCGGACACCATCAATTGGAAGATCTCGTCCAACCTGCCAATCTCACCCACCTCACGATCCATGGCATACTGGTAAAGTTCCTGCGTAAGCTGCTCGGGATCACCCATTGGCTTAAGCCGCTGATAGCCGTGAACCAAGCCACTTACCTGCAAATCGATCCATCCCTTTTCAGCGAAAAAATCCAACATCCTAACAATTCGCGTGCGGTCGCATTTTAGTCGATTGGCAGCTTGAGGGATGCTAATTTCAAACCAGATCTTCTTCTTGACTGTCAACATCAGGACCGATGAGGCAAATTGGCGGCGTTCGCCTTCAAAGTGACTCAAGATGGACGTTGACGATACCAACGGCTTGAACTTGTAATTCTCATAACGCGGGGCTGTGGCGACTAAAACTTGTTGCAATTCGAGGTAGGTCAACAGGGTCCGCACGACCGACTCGCGGATATCGGCTTCGTAGGCCAAGGAGTAGTAGCTGACGAAAAAACGTTCCGGCTGCCCCGCGAGGATCTGAACAAAGCGACGCACCGCCGCGATGCCGGGCGTATCACCGTACGCAAAATTCTCCAGTACGACACGATCTTCGGGCACTAGCAGCGTTTCGCATTCAGATTCCAAACCGTCTCGACCAGCTCGGCCAATTTCCTGCGCCAGATTTTCCAGAGACTTGGAGGGATTGTAGTGGTAGATGGCGCGAATGTTGGGCTTGTCAATGCCCATCCCAAATGCGATCGTGGCGACCACAATCGCATCATCGGCACGCATGAACCAATCTTGGATGCTTTCACGAACCTGGCTGTCCAGACCCGCGTGATAGGCCTTGGCCGGTAACGCCGCTTGCTCGAGCAGCCCGGCGATGTCCTCCGCAGTCTTTTGCAACGTTACATAAACGAGCGCCGGACGCACTGCCGAATTCTGTAGTCTTTCCACGAGCAATTTATCTCGCGACTTTCTGTCGGTGAAGGTGAATCTCAAGCTCAGATTCTGACGATAAAACTGAGTCTGAACAGCATCCTGATGCTGGATGGCAAACTCACGACAAATGTCGTCTAGTACTACCGGAGTCGCGGTAGCCGTTAATGCCAGAACGCGCTCTGCCGATAGCTCTTTGGCGATGAGCGCTAGCTTTAAGTAGTCCGGACGAAAGTTGTGCCCCCACTGCGAAATGCAATGCGCCTCGTCCACAGCAAAAAGAGCAATAGGCAAACCACGAATAAACTCGCGAAATCGCTCGTTAAAAAACCGTTCGGGTGCAACGTACAGGAGCTTGGTGTGGCCTTCACGCACGGCGGACATCACCTGCCGAGACTCTTCTGCCGATAGCGAGGAATCCAATCTGGCTGCTGGCATATTTCGAGCATTGAGCGCATCGACTTGTTCCCGCATCAACGCTAACAATGGTGAAACCACCAGCGTCAAGCCATCCAATAGAACTGCTGGCATTTGGTAACACAGCGACTTGCCGCCTCCCGTCGGAAAGATAGCAGCAGCTGACTTCCCAGCGAGCAAGCGCTCTATGACATGGCGTTGTCCGTCACGAAACGCTTGCAAGCCAAAACGTTCCTGCAGACAGTGAATCAAGTTGTCCTCGGTTCGGTGCGACACCGGGTTTACTCCAGCATACGTGAGAAGCGGATCACGGCTAATTTCAATCTTTGCAACTATATGACGTACACGAGCTGAAAAGACTACAGAAAAAACGCCGAATCGAACACATATTCGTCTTAATTAATCGCTAGCACACGCGGGTGGCATGGCTGGGGCACTCTCACCGCTGGCATCAATTCAAGTGAGCCGCGACGAGCAAGCGGCCGGTTGTCCCCCCTCTCTAAGGATTTTTACCAACAGGCGCTGAGTTGCCTTAGCTTAGGATTTGTGCGAGTTGGCCTAGATTTTGTACCCCGCAAAACCGTTGCATGTCGCAGATGCGGCAACAAATTGGCCGCGCACCTACCATATGCTAGGCTTGCTGTGCCGCTCGAACCAAAAAAAGTCGAAAGAGCTATCATGGATACAAACCTCACATACGCCGCCGCGTCCGCAGTACAACAGTCCCAGGTCCAGAACGAAGTAGCTGCAGCCGTCGCCCAAAAAGCGCTCAAAGTTCAAAAACAGCAGGGCGAAGCTGCCGTGGACTTGATCAAGCAAGTCGAGCAGCTAACCGCTCAACTGGCCCAAGGACGAGTAGACGTTTCACTTTAGCCCAGCATTCTGCGAGACGTCTTGTCTGAGATAGAAGAAGCACTGGACGCCGCCAAGCAAGCTCAACGAGCATGGGCAACACAGCCCCTGCGATCGCGCTTGAATGCTGTCAAGAGAATCGCTGGTTGTATTGCCGACAACTACCACACCTTGGCCGACTGCGAGCGGGCCAATGCTTCCCGCGCTGAAATCATCGCCGCCGAGGTCCTGCCACTAGCGGATGCCTGTCGGTATGCCGCCAAGGTAGGCAGGCGAATCTTTGCACCCCACCGTGAATCACCGCGATTGGGCGCTTGGTGGCTCGGAAGGGTAGCGGTCACGGAACTGGCAGAACCCTGGGGTGTCGTGCTGATACTAGGGCCCAGCAATTATCCGATCTTGCTCCCCGCTGTCCAAGCAGTCCAGGCTATCGCCGCTGGAAACGCAGCTCTTGTCAAACCTGCGCCGGGATGCGAGTTGGTGATGCACCGGTTTGTTCAGCTGCTGCATACGGCAGGTATACCTGCCGGTTTGATCCAAGTCCTGCCGACGGACATCGACAGCGCGCGCGAGGCGATTCAGCTAGGCGTCGACAAGGTGTTGCTCACGGGCTCGTCGGACACCGGGCGCAACCTGTTGAAATTGCTAGCAGACACATTAACACCTGCAACTCTTGAGCTGGGCGGCTGCGATGCTCTTTTTGTGCTCTCTCAGGCCGAGTTGAGCCGAGTGGCTGATGCGATCGCCTACGCTACGCAACTGAACGGAGGTGCCACATGCATCGCACCTCGTCGTGTTTTTGCCACCCCGGAACAGCACGCAGTGCTCGCTAAGGAAATCTCGGCTCGCTTCACTCGCCAGCCACGCTCCTTTCTCATTGCTCCACCGATCGCATTGCAAGTTCAAAATGCCGTGCAACAAGCAATTGATGATGGCGCGAGCTTGGTTTGTGGCGATCCTCGAGCTGAAGCGGTCCAATTCGAACCCATCGTGCTGCGGGACGTAACGCCTCGCATGGCCGTTGCACAACTGGAAGTTATGGCCCCGCTAGTTTCACTGATCTCCGTCAATGATATTTCGGCGGCGATTGCGGCCGATAGTCAGTGCCCATACAGTCTGGGGGCGTCCATTTTCGGACCCAGATCATTCGCCGAACATTGGGCCAAAGAGATCGAGGCGGGGTGCATCGTAATCAACGACGTCATCGCACCCACTGCTGACCCACGCGTCTCCTTCGGCGGACGTGGATTGAGCGGCTGGGGTAGCACCCGTGGCAGCGAAGGACTGCGGCAAATGACGCGTACCAAAACGGTTTGCCTCCGTCGTGGACGATGGCTGCCCCACCAAGACCCACGTTATTCAACTAATCCTGATTTGCTCGGCTACCTGTTGCAAGTCCTGCACAGTCAGGGTCTCAGCAAACGCTTCTCAGCCGTTCGGTCCTTGCTGAGTGCATGGCGCCGTTCATTACAAAAAAGCCGCGACGCGTAAGCGGCCGGTTGTCGTCCATTGACTGTGGCTTAACATCGCGTTAGGGCGAGCAGTTCCCCTAGATGGATAACGCCAATTCCTATCTGTGCCAAACGACCAGTAGAAAAATCAAGCTATTCTTCGTAAGCTAATTGCAGGATGTCCTCGCGTTGAGCCAATATAATCCGGCACTTTTCGCTGATCGCCACCGATTCAAATTATAAACCGGTTAGCTACATGCAGTTGCGGTTAGTCGGCATTATCTACTGCAATCGAGCACTTGTGCTCGTGGAGATTTTTCTCGTGCTCGCCCTATCCACTTTCCCCACACCTTCAGTGCGACGCACGTTGGCGTTCGCATTGTTACTGTTCAGTCAACCCGCGTTGGCTGTGGTGACCTTTGTCGCCGTGACGTTTGCCGACGTGGCCTTTGCCGAAGACGGTGACAACGGAGATGAAGCCAAAATTCTCTATCCCGTGGCTACCAAGCCCTACACTTTGAAAGTGGTCGATGAAAACAACCAACCGCTCCGGGGCGTCGACGTTTTGGCAGCTGGGATTCGCTGTCAGGAAGACCCTGGCAGCTGGTATGGCTGGCCAACGCCAAACGTTGGAGCGGACAACGTGATGCTTACCGACGCCAATGGTGAAGTCACCGTTCAATATCCGGTTCGCTTCGGAGTGCCACCCAATTGGTTCACGACGACCACCATCGACTTCCGCTTCAGCCATCCCCATTTTGTGGGCGGCAGCGTCGAAGTCGACACGGCGGCTGAATCGCATACACACCAATTGGTAGCTGGCTGTCCCGCTCATTTTTCTGCAAAAGACGACGTTGGCAATCAAGTTACGCAATTCTATGTGGCCATCGCCGGAGCCGGTGGACTGGCCAGATGGACTCTGAATGAAGGTGAACTCAGTACTGGAGGAATTCCCGAGGGTGGCTGGCAAACCATGCTTGTTTCGCCACAATCGGATGGACGACACCTATTCAGTGGCATCCTGCCAGCGAGGTACGCCCAAGGGAAAGACGTGACCATACGGGGCATAAGCCTTACGCCAGGTCTACGATTGACGGGAAGGCTAGCCGACAACGTACCTCGCCCAGTGACGCACGGCCAAATAACCGCCTGGTGCCTACCTAAGCCACGTGGACAAGTTTACGAAGACAAGGACCCTTCGCTGGGCTGGAGCCAAGCAATTGACATCGAGCAAGACGGAACATTCAACTTTCCGTCGCTTCCACGCTCCGGCACAGTGCAACTGATCGCCGTTTGCAGATCATGGGTGGTTGAATCAGACGCAGTTGCAGACAGGCCAGGGGACAATCGCATTACTGGTATTCATATTAATCTCGACGAGTTGCAAATTGTTGACAATGAATTGCCTGGCATCATCGTCCCGATGAAACCAACGGGTACACTCGAAGTCACCGTTCGTAAAGACGATGGCAGCCCGCTGGAAGGAGCAACAGTGGCGAGCTGGCCCAATCAAGTCTACGACAAAGGTGGCTCGACGATCCTCGGCTCGGAATACTCGAGTATCGACGCGATTCGCCATGTGCTGGACCATGCTGACGAACCCTACTTCAAGCGTGCTTGGGCAACGGGTTCGCGCCAACACCGTTATAGCGTGACCACCGACGCTCAAGGCCATGCCGTGCTGTACGATCTGCCTCTGAAAATGGAACACGGCTTGTATGTGGGAAACGAAGAATACCGCCAAGAATCAAATCCTACCCCAGACAATCCACGTGGCGAACAACGGTTCACCCTCGTGGACGCCAATCCCATGCAGCTGGGCGTGCAGGTGGTCAAAGTCGAGTAGCATCAAAGTCGAGTAGAATCCTAGTGTAAGCAATCGGTTTCCAGGGTGCTGGTTGCTGAGCAACGAGAGTTCATTGAACGCGACCGACCAGACGCGCATTGCACGCGGGAAAAAGCTACATCCTATCATCCGGATAATAGGATACAGGTTCGGGCTCCGCTGA
>JAGQPR010000289.1 GCA_020426625.1 Planctomycetales bacterium | reverse complement strand
GGATGATCGACCACAGCGTCCAGTTGGGGAAGATGTTCGTGCTGGTGGTCTTGGGGATTCGGCAATCGCAATTGCCTTTAGGCCGTCCGCTCAAGCGCGAGGACATGACGCCGCTGGCCGTGATGCCAACCAAGGCCCGTGACAAAGTAGAAGTGGAGCATCAACTGACCGAATTGGCCGAGCGTCATGGAAGGCCGCTGGCGATTCTCAGCGATGGCGCTCGCGAATTGCACGAAGGAGCTCGATGCTTGAAAACACGGGGTTTCCGAGGCGTTCACCTGGACGATATCAAGCACAAGATCTCCAATCTGCTCAAGAAGAAACTCGGCTCCGCTGAACGCTTCAAGGGATTCCTGGCGAAACTCGGGCAGACCACTGCGTCAATTCAGCAAACCGAGTTGGAACATCTATTGCCGCCACGCAAGAAAGAGAAGTGCCGCTTCATGAGTTTTGGTCCAATGATCGACTGGGCAACCATGGTGGAACACCAATTGGCTACTCGCAAATCATTGAACGCCAAAGCCTCGGAGCGATTGACAGAGAAGCTTGGTTGGTTGGAGGATTTTGACGATGACTTGCGTTGCTGGCGAGAGTGCCGGCACTTGGTTGGACGAGTGCTTGAGTACGCGAACCACCAAGGTGTTTACGACGGTTCCACCAACGCCCTACAGGATCAGCTGGCGGAGTGCTCAGCCGAGTCGAAGGTGGCGCAGTCACTTCGCGAGGAGATGATTTCGTTCTATCAGTCCAACGAAGATCAGTTGTCCAAGTTGGCTCCAGCACAAATTCGTTTGCCGTGCAGTACGGAAGTCTTGGAATCTGCCTTCGGAAGCTTCAAAGCGATGCAGGGCGAACACGGCCGAGGCACTTTTACAAGCCTGTTAGCAGCATTTGCCTCACTGTTTGACACTTGTACGCCAGCGAAGATCCGAAAGCGATTCACACAGGTAACGAACGCGAGCCTCCAGCAATGGTTACAATCTTCAGGCCTAACCGATTCGACACAATCCCGCCGCACATTAGCCTACGCTCAAGCAAAAGCAGCTCAATCCAACGAAAAAGTTTGATTAGACGCTTAGAAAGTTTTCACCATCCCAGGTCCAGGCTCTTTCAGACTATGTGGATGATGCCCCACGCCGGGCTTGTGAATCACCTGGATAGAGCCACCAAGTTCGCGATATCTTTCTTCTAGAATCGCTGTGTTCTCTTCGACCGGTACGACTTCATCAGCATCGCCCACCACATGCAAGAGTGGCACTTGAGCCTTTGCCAATGGTTCCAGATTGTCGATGGGATTGACTCGTGCTTGTAGTGCCGTTGCGTCGGTCAACCCATAAGCCTTGAGGCACTGCTGCCAAGCTTGAGCGTTCCCCGGACCGAGTTTCTTGCCACCAGGCCAGCTACGGATATCACAAACCGGAGCGTCCGCATAGATACAGGCAACTTTGTCCGGATTGGCGGCCGCCCAATTGTAGATGATCAAACCACCTCGGCTCATACCTTCCAGAACAGGTCGTGCGGACAGTTGATATTCGCTGGTCATTCGCTGGTAAAACGAATTCCAACGCTCGACTGCCAGCGGGCTTCCGAACAAGTCGGCCACGTCGCAGTACGCTAGATGAAACCCCTCTTCCAGCAATGCCAGGTCAACTTGTGGTTCGTGTCCAAAAAAGCGGGCACGCCAAATCCAGGGGCGACCATTGGCCACTTGCTTTGGCCGCACCAACAAGCCTTGATAACCGTCCATATCAACATCGATGCGCTCGTAGCCATTCCATTGACTGGATTCTGGCGCTGGCGATGCTTGATATCCAAATGTAGGCGCGATGCAGAGAATCAACACCAAAGCGCTAAAACAGCCCATCCACAGCCACATACGACGAGAGAATGCGACACTTTGACTATTATCAGACGCATGTTGGTGTTCACAGGAAAAACCCGAAACTACTGCGAAAGAGTGCACTGAAAGCCGCCTATTGTAGAATTCCGCGAAGAACGTGGGCTGGCTCGACGCCAGTCAGCCGCATATCCAATCCTTGGTGCCTGAAGGTCAACCGCTGATGGTCGATACCAAGTTGTTGCAAAATCGTGGCATGCAAGTCGCGAACATGAGTACGATCCACAGTCGCGTTGTATCCCAACTCGTCGGTTTCCCCGTAGGTGAATCCGCGTTTAATTCCACCACCAGCCATCCACATTGAGAATCCCTTGATGTGATGATCGCGACCTGGCCCTCCCTTGCCTTGGAACATTGGAGTGCGTCCAAATTCTCCTCCCCACACAATGAGCGTATCGTCGAGCATGCCACGCTGTTCCAAGTCCAGGACCAAGGCAGAGGTTGGTTGGTCGGTCAATCCACAGCAGGTATGCATGTGCTTTACCAAATCGCCATGATGGTCCCAACCTCGGTGATATAGTTGAATAAAGCGAACTCCTCGTTCGGCTAGCCGGCGAGCCAATAGGCAGTTGGACGCAAACGATCCGTCACCTGGGCGAGCTCCATACATATCGAGAATGTGCTCAGGCTCATCGGACATATCCACCAGCTCCGGCACTGAGGCTTGCATGCGACTAGCCAGTTCATAGGCCGCGATGCGGGTTTCCGCTTCGGAATCGCGTAGTCCTTGGTTTCGATGATAATCCAGCTCGCGAATCGTATCGATCAGAGTTGACTGCATGGCGGCTGTGGTTCCAGCGGGATTTGCCAAATAGTTGACCGGTTCATGCCCACTATTGAACTCGACACCTTGATACCGACTGGGAAGAAATCCGGCGGACCATTGTCGCGCTGCGATGGGTTGTGGATTCCTGCCTCCGACACTGGTCATTACCACGAATCCTGGCAGATTCTCGCTTTCGCTACCCAAGCCGTAGGTTAGCCAAGATCCGAGCGCTGGCCGGCCGCTGATGGCGGTGCCCGTGTTCATGAACGTATGCGCCGGATCATGATTGATTTGCTCAGTCACCATGGAACGCAGCACGCAAATCTTGTTAGCGATCTTCTGGTGGTGGGGCAAGAAATCGCTAATCCACATACCCGATTCGCCATATTTGCCAAACTGAGTCAAGTGCCCTTGCACCTTGAGCTCCGCGCCCTGTAGTTGAGCAATTGGTTGCCCCTGAGTGAACGAAGGAGGCATAAGTTGGCCATCCAAGGCATTTAACTGCGGTTTGAAATCGAAAGTCTCCAGATGGGAGGGACCACCGGCCATGTACAGGAAGATCACTCGCTTGACTCTCGGTGGGTAATGAGGAGGTGCTTCCGGTCCAGCCAGGGCAGGAGCTATTCCGCCAGTAGGTGCCGCCAAAGATTGTTTGGTGACTCCGAATAAATTCATCGCCGCCAAATATCCAATGCCAACGCTGGAGCGAGAAAGAAAGGCCCGACGAAGGACGGCGTCTGAGTATTGGTCTTGTATCGTCGACTTCATGTTGTTGGATCTTCTGGTGGCAACACTTGCTATACCATTCCATTTGGATGTAGAACGCGTTTCGCGTTGATGCGCAATTGGTCAGTTTCTATTATAGGTCTCGCTCAAATTCAGTATGGCACGTGCCACTTGTGTCCAAGCTGCCCACTCTGCATTGTTCACCTTGCGCTCATACCGATCGCCTTGAGCTTTGGCTGTGTCGGCTGAATGAATTGTGCCAGTGGCGTGCGTCACACCGCGACGCATACTTCCGGAGATACCTGTCGAAACTAGGGTATCCGCTGCATATGGCTTGGTTTCGAATTCCTGGCGTGCGGAATCAAGCAACGCGAGAAGCGAGATTGTTTCTTGGTTGTCAGGCAGCCTTGAGGTCGCGATGGAAAACATATACGAAATGCGAGTATCGTCCTTTCCCTCCCTACCGATCACGCGGTGTGCCAGCCCCACGGCTGCCTCTACCAAGCTTGGGTCATTCAGCCAGACTAGTGCTGCCAACGGAGTGTTGGATGCGTTGCGCTGGGCGGTACACTCTTCCCGAGTCGGCGCGTCGAAAGCGCGTAGCATGGGATGCAAGAACTGCCGCTGCCAATGTGTGTAAACGCCGCGGCGCCATTGCTGATGGTCACTCGAACTTTCGTACTCGCGAGTCGGAAAGTTTAAGTGGCGGTAATATCCCGGCGGTTGATAGGGCTTGGCGCTCGGACCACCAACTTCGCGAACTAGCAAGCCCCCGCAAACCAGCGCGGTATCGCGAATCATTTCCGCGGAAATTCGGTAGCGATTCTGGCGAGCAAGCAACACATTGTTGGGATCGTGCAGCCGATGCCACTGGGTTTCTAGAGAAGATTGTCGATAGGCGGCACTGGAGGCGATCAATCGCAGCATATGTTTGACATCCCAGCCCGAGTCAACGAATTCAATTGCCAGCCGATCCAGCAAATCGGGATGGCTGGGCGGCTGACCTTGTCCTCCAAAATCGTCCACAGATCGCGACAGGCCTTGCCCAAACATCAGCATCCACAGCCGGTTCACCATGACGCGAGCCGTGAAATAACCGTTGCCCTGCTCGTGGTCGACTAACCATTTGGCTAAGTCGAGTCGACTTAGCCTCTGCACAGGTTTCGATAAAGAGCCCAAGAATTCAGGAATCGCAGGAACGACTACTGGGCCTGAATGGTCCAACCAATTGCCGCGAGGGAGAACGCGGATAGTTCGCGGTGCGATCGAGACCGTGATCATGCATGCTCGAGCTGAATTGCGGATGGCATCTGCTTCTTCCATCAACTCACGTAGGTAAGCTGAATCGGTGGTTGGACTTTTGTCGGTATGCGTATGCAAATCGACGCTGCTATCTCGATCCTTGCTAGAGCTCTGGCTAGAACCACGAGAATGACGATTCAAATTGAGGATTTGACGTTTGCGGAATTCGAGCAATTGTTTGTCGCGTCGATCGAGGAATGCACTCTCTGGTGGACGATTGGTTGGAATGGAATTACCGCCAACCTTGAAGTGCTGAGCTTCGTCAATGTCCGCGAAAAAGGCTGCCAATGCATAGAAATCCTTGGCGGTGTAGGGGTCGTACTTGTGGTCATGGCACTGAGCGCAACCAACCGTGGCACCCATCCACACCGCTGACAAGTTTCTAACACGGTCCGCCGCGTAGATTGCCAGGTACTCCTCAGGCTGGACGCCACCCTCGTGGGAAGTTTGCAAAAGCCGATTGTAACCAGTGGCGATGAGCTGTTCATCACTTGGATTTGGAAGAAGATCGCCAGCAATCTGTTCGATCGTGAATTGGTCAAATGGTTTGTTGTCGTTGAACGAATCGATGACAAAATCGCGATACGGTGAAATGTTATGATCTTGATCGCCGTGGTAACCAACTGTATCGGCATATCGGACTAGATCCAGCCAATAGGAAGCCAAACGCTCGCCAAACTCAGGTGTAGCCAACAGCTCTTCAACGTAGGTATCAATGCGACGCTCCACATCGCCGTCGCTGAACCGTCGAACATCGTCAAGCGATGGAGGGAGCCCGAGCAAATCGAAGGAAATGCGTCGCAGCAGCGTGACCGTGTCGGCCCGGGAGGACATATGAAAACCGCGTTCTCGTAGCACTTCGGCAATATAGGCATCAATCCAGTTTCTTGCTTGAGGTGCATTTTCTGCAGGTGTCGGCAGGGTTGGCGATGACCGCTTGGGAGCAACGTAAGCCCAGCTCTCCTGCCACGCTGCGCCTTGTTGCACCCAACGGACCAACACCTGCTGCTCTTCATCCGAGAGTGGATTCTTTGCATCTTGTGGCGGCATGACCTCGTCGCCATCCGTCGCAAGGATTCTTCGAATTAACTCACTTTGTTCAGGCGAATGAGGCACGACAGCCTTGGGGTCTCCGGGCTGGCGACTGATAAAACTCTCAGGTTGATCGATGCGCAAGTCAGCTTGGCGAGTATTCGCATCCGGGCCGTGGCAGGCAAAGCAGTGTTGAGAAAGTAGCGGTCGCACCTCGCGTAGAAAATCGACTTCGGCAGCTGCGCCGAAGCAGACCGGAAACGCCAGGCAAAGGTTGATACCAAGGCAAATCGAGCTGAATTTCAGGGCGGAGAAATTTGCAATCATAGGACGTTCAGATCTCTATCAATATTATTGCAACGCAAAGCTTTCAGCGCCTCCCTGAGGGCGAAACCAAAGCGCTGCCGACCTCATGCTACTTGTCGAGTAGCCAATCCAAGGCCTGATCCGACGCGGTCCTCTCTGCGGAAGCAGCCACGTTCGATTCTGCCTTAGCGGAGCGGTAAGCGGCTGCGGTCAGGTCAGGGACGGCAACTTCACCGCTTAACATCAAAGGAAGGGGAGCATTCAGCGCTAAGAGGGCTGGCAGATCTCCATACTTGACTACACCGGGCACAAAATTGGGATCGCGATAGGACGTAATGTCTGCAAAGCGGAATCCTTGTGTGTCGATCAGCGCTTTGTCAACCTCCTTGCCTGCCAGGGCACGTGCCGCCGCAGCAATGGGGCCTCCACCACGGATACCGACCAGATGCACTCGACGCGTTTCATGCTCGTCATTGCGAACAAACCGGATCAATGCCAGCACGTCTTGTACGCGTTTGGCGAATAGGCTGCGGTTATAACAGAACGTATAAGCGGCTGCCTCGCGTGGGTTCTCGACAACGCGTTGTTGGTCCAAATCCGATTCGAGCAATTCCAGACGTACGAGCGCTGCGCCGGATGCTAGAATCTTCCGCGTGGCTGGCAAGCGGAGCTCTCCAGCTTCATCGAACAAACCGCTTCGCTGAGCTCCATCAACAACGACGATTACATCGCCGTTCCACGGTACATCTACTGGATACAAGGAAACAAAAGTCAGTTGCTCGCCCGCTGGACTCCATTGCAACGAATCCCGGAAAAACAAAAAGCCAGACCGTTGTTGCTTGTCAACTTTTGTGCGAATCAAGTCCTTGTCTTGAATCTGGCGGCCCAAGATTGCGTCAAAAGCACCGCCGATAGTCTCTCGAAACTTGGCCAAGGAAGCCGAGTCGGTTGGCGTTAGTGCGGCAATCTGAGAATCCGCAGCTTGGGACATCTGCCGCACGAGCTCTCTTTCATATTGGTCGCCACCGCTTGGCTGCGGATGTTGAGCATCCCATACGCTCGTTTCCTCAGTAGTGAGAAGGGGAAAATCCCGTTCCTGGAGAGCTTCTTCAGGAAGATTCAGGTGCAAATACTTATTAAACCAACCATACATGGTCGCGCGAGAAACGTAGTTGTAGTTATGCGGGAATTGGAGCAACGGCCGACAGTAAACGTGCTCGCGAACGCCAAACATTTCGTATACCGTCTGCAATTGGGGATAGCCATCGGTCATCATGGCGCGAGTCCAATCGTCCGCAGCCGTCATCGCCTGCGGCTTGGGAGCAAACAAAGCTGCCAATTCGACATTGCCTGTATCAATTCGCAGAAGCGAACAATTCTCGCAGGTGCAACCGCCCTGCATGGATGTAGAAACCATACCGTTCGGGAAACCAGTAATTGGGCGGGGGTCGATGGCGCACAACAAGATGGTCTGTGTGCCGCCTCCACTTCCTCCCGTTACACCAATGCGGCTGCTATCGACGTCTGGCAACTGTTGTAAGAAATCCAGGCAACGAATCGAATTCCAAGTTTGAATTCCCATGATACTTTGCAGCCTCATTTCGGCCTGCGCACTGAACAGTCCCCAATTTTGGCGGCCTTCGAACTCCGGTCGCTGTGTTCTGAAGCGATGCGCCAGCTGCTCGGAAATCTGTTGACTGTCGGCATAGCCAAGCATGTCAAAGATAAAGACCACGCACCCCATGCGCGCCAGCTGGGCGCAGCGAGCAAGCTTCGGAAACCTGCCGGATTCAGTAAATTTTTCAGCGCCGCTGTCGATCAGAGCCGCCATGTTCTCGATTCCATAATCCTGCATCCTGCCGCCATGGCCGTGCGGACAAAGCACTCCAGGATGCTTTCCGCCCGAACTTTCAGTAGGCCGAAACAGCAAGCCGGTCACAAAATGATTCGGCATCGACTCAAAGTAAACCTTCTCAACCGTGAAGCCATCGCGCTGAGCCTTGCCATGGATGACTGGATTCAAGGGCGTGCGTTCCGGTAAAGGCCACAGCCCCGTCGCGACCAATACTTGCCGTCTCAGGTAATCTGCTCTCTCTTGCCAGGCCTGCTTGGTCTGTGGAACCGAGAAAGGGAATGCACCGTCCAAGTCTTTCAATTTGCCCAATCGCGGGTCGGCAGGTTGGTTGCCAGCTGCCGTGGTTTCTTGAGCTCGTGTTTTCAGCGGCCAGTAGCCAACCAAACTTGCCACAATGAAGATGACGAAAACGCTCCTTAACCAAAGGATTGGCCGTGGGAGTCCAGCGTCATTCCGAGACCGAATCAAATACATCATCACCGCTCCTAAACAATGACCAACTGGCAAGCTGTCAGGGAGGATTACGACCAATCGACAGGCGCGACATCTCCAGACGGATGTCAGGTTACTCCAAATCGCAAGCAATTGGTAGCGAACAGGCAAGTGTTAGGAAGACAAACGCCACGTGGAAGAGGGTATTGAGACGCGGAGTAGCGGAGGTCGCGAAGGAACAAAGAAATGGAATTGAATGATTTGACCGATGCACGATCAATAACTCTTATCGAATTCAAGGCTCAGTTCCGCGGACCGGCTAGCCAGCTCGCTAAGCGGCGCGTTTGCCGCCAAGAGAAGATAGAGCTCTGCGCTTTGACTTGCGCACGGCAGCCTGCGTGCGGCTAGCGAATTGCCGAATGCCGCATCGCAACCGAACTGTCAGGGGTGCTCCCTGCAGGAATAGATGATCGATGGTTTCTCCTCGAGCCAATTCATCGAGGGTCCATTGTGTATACGCTAGGTCATACAACCACTGCGTACGATCGGGCAGATTTGGAGATTCGATCAACGCGAGGTTTCGGTTTAGGATCTTGTACCCCATCGCTCCGCGATCTGCGACGAATGCTGGTATGCCCGCCAAAGTTGCCTCAACGCCTGCATTTGAGTTGAAGGTAACCACTGCCCACGCGTTGTCCAAATCCTCTCTGAGCGAAGCTTTGTTCGATACTTGTACGGGAGTTCCAGCCATGTCAATTGCGTCGGGCTGCAACGGATGGGGACGGAAAACAATCGGACGATCACTGTATTTACGCAGCTCGATGGCCGTTTCCCGACACCACTGGGCATGATTGCGATGCTGGACCGACGCATCCCAGGGCACTTGCCCACACAATACGATGTGATCTCCCGTGACGCGCCATGGAGCTGGCTCAACACCCAGCTGATTCCAACGATCCGACGAACATCCGTCGTTTCTGAAATCCGCGCGGCCATTGAGCCCGCCCCAGCCGACCATAAAGTAGCGATCGCGATGCACAAAGCCTAGCTCGATCACGATGTTCTTTGCTGCTGCGCTGCAATCCTTATGCTTGCGGAGCACATGCTGGATGGCACGTCCACGCGGCGTCCTGAGCTTTGGAATGCCAAACGTTACCACCACATCGCAGGGGCGATAGCCTTCTTCCAGTGAATTAATTTGGTAATTGACACCACGAAGCTGAAGCCCTTCCGCAAAGGCATGCAACCACTGTGAATGCAGTGGCAGATCGTCGGGCGTGAAAATACCGAATCTCATTAGAAGAAGCGCTTTTCCCTAGTGCATGATATTTGCGTACGCGTCGTAAAATGGTTGCGAACACTCACGCTACCATTCTCTGCTGAAGAGCGGGCTTATGAGCTGTCGCCACCAGGTGGCAATTGCAACTTGCCTCCGCCGAGACTTGCCTCCGCCGATTCTGCGCGGCAGTAAATCCAGCGAACTGAATGTCTATACTCTGAAACCCCGCCCGACCTAGGAAATAGCGCATCGATTCACCGGTGTAACCAGACTTGTGAACATCCCAATAACTCTGGTTGTAGTCCGGACTTTGGGGGTCACATTCTCTCTGCCAGCCAAAAAGGTTGGCAAATCCCCAGCGCGCATCGGAATAGCGTTGGTCGAGCGTTTCTTCGCTCCACGTAGCCCGCTGCCATTGTTTGAGGGCGAATTCCATATTGGGAACCTCAATCCGCACCAAGCCTCCGGGCGCTAAGGCTTGGTACCAATCTTGAAGTGTCAGCTGCGCTTCGGCCAGTGTGAGGTGTTCCAGCATATGGCGGCTGTAAATCTCGCCAAGGTTGCTGCAGTATTGCGACACCTCCCAGGCCCGACATGCCAGATGCACGTGTTCCAGCGCTCGCAGATCGCAGCCAATATAGCCCTCCAGGACTTGATCGCCGCAGCCAACGTATAGTTTTGCGCCTGCCGGGATCGGCTGTTTCAGTTTCGATTGATAGACCGGCACGAGGCAGTAGCCGAAGCGCTCGGCAACTGCATTGCACGCTGCTGCGAACCAGCCTGCCATGATTTGTTCCTCGAAATGGAGATCCCAACCCGCCTGAGCGAACTTGTTTGAATTTGAGATAAGCTGCTAAAGCCCGTTGATAGAGAATTACCGCCATGACGTCGAGGTCAGTCAGGGAGAATAGCACCCCTCGCTGTGGCAAGTCCTCAAAACCTAGTGGAAGGAGAGGGGCGGGATTGAACGAGCGGTAGCAAGAAGGTAAACCAAACAGCTCGTGTCACAAATCGTAATTCCGATGCCACATCAGCCTTTAGCGCGATAGCGTGCGGTTCCGTCAAAAACCGCG
>JAGQPR010000288.1 GCA_020426625.1 Planctomycetales bacterium | reverse complement strand
GGAGGGTGAGTTGCGATGAAACCGTGGTGGCTTTCAGCGAGAAGTGTCAGTTTTTCCGCACACTTAGCCGCTAGGGCGTTAGCCACGGTTTTTCAAATATCAGCTAACTTGTGCGCTGGTGCTTATGAATCAATTGTTGGGAGTCAAGACGAGATGATCGAAAATACGCCAATTGTATTACCACGCAAACGGTTGGAGCGAATTGTCCGCGGTTTGCGTTTCCGCAAAAACAGCAGTATGCAGCAGATGGCTGAGCAGGTCTCGGAGCTGAGGGAAAACCTCAGTCAAGTCGAGGCGCGTTTCAGTGTGGATATTGAGAATCAAACCGAACATTCTCGTCTAGAGGTCTGCAGCGCTACCACCGACTGGGACGAAGCATTGTGCGAGCGTTGGGACGCTGCCGAACTGAAAACCTACCGGGCCATCTTTGACACAACGAAACAGGAAATAGAGCTCGGCAAGGAAGCTACTGCCCAAGCGAACGCCACGAACGAAGAAGCGCAAAAGCGAGCTACTAAGGCGGAACGCAAGTTCTTGAAAGACAAAGAAGTACCACTGAATCAGCTGAAAAACTTTAGAAATGCTCAACAGCGACTGATTCAGGAAGCCAACGAGTTGGAGAGGCAAGCAGAGACAGCCATTGCCCAGCACGGCCTTCGACTGCCGTCGTTGGACTTGCAACCAACGGTCGCGGCATCTGGGACAACTGCTAAGGAGGTATTTCAGGAGGCCCGAACAGCGCTGGTAGAGGCTGGCAGCCACTATCAAAAACTGGTGGGCAACCGCGTTGTTTTGTTCTTGGATTCAATATGGTGGTGGCTAGCATGCGGCTTGGTCATGTTGGCTACCACAGTGGGGCTTTGGCAGGGAGCCGCGTTATCGATGCTGACTGCCGTGCTAATCGGCAGCGGGGTGACCGTAGCCGTGCTGCTCGGCGGCTTGATTGGTATCAGGCCTTGGCTCAAGCGGATTGTGGCAGCCGAATTGCCTACGATCAAACAATTTGTCTTGCAGTGTCAGAGTCTTTGCCAAGAGGCAGAGACAAGGGCGGTCGCTGAGAATGACGCGGAATTGCAGCGGTTGGCCGCTGATCGCGAGCGTACGTTGGAGGAGATCAAGCAATGGCGAGTAGATCGATTGGCGATGCTGCAAGCGGAACTCAATGAAGCCGTAGCCACATTGCGGGCGCGCGCAGAAGCTGCAAAGCAAGCCGCAAGTCGCGAATTGACCGAGCACTCCGACGCCGTCAACGAACAATTCGAAGCCAACATCCGCCACTTGCATCAACAGCGGGCGCAGAAGGAACAGGAACTTCGCGACCATCTTGCGGCCCAGAAACACCGAATCGATGCAGAGATCGACCAATTGCAGCGGGGGGGAGCACTGCGACTGCAAAACGCAACGCGGAAGGCCCTGCACTTTGTCAGCCGCAGCCAACAATGGTGCCAACGGACGTTTCCCAGCTGGAGCCGCTTGAGCAGCGACAATTCAGCTTGGCCGCAAAGTGTCGAAGAACCAGTGATTCCGTTGGGGGACCTGCCCTTGGAATCCGTCTTGCCAGACGCTGTTTCGCTAGGTGCTTCCCACGATAACGATGCCAACGATTTGGCCGCACCATTGCTATTCTCACCGCTACAAGACGAATATTTGGTGATCGAAGCAGATCCAGCACTGCCGTCGGTGCAGCAATTAGTTCGCAATCTTGTCATGCGGGCGCTGACGACTCTGCCGCCCGGCAAGACGCAAGTCTGTGTAGTCGATCCGCCCGGTTTGGGACGCGACTTCGGCTGGCTCATGCAGCTGGCGGACTACGATCCGCAACTTGTGTCCCACCGTGTGTGGACCCAACCTGGACATATCGCCAAGCAGATCAGCACTCTGGCCCTGGCAGCGGAGGACTTTATTCAACAGTCGCTTCGCAATCAGTACCAAGACATTGTGGCCTACAACCGCGAGGCAGGCGCACTGGCGGAACCATTCCGTATTCTGGTTTGGTCCAGTATGCCTGCTGGACTCGAAGACCAATCTTGGAAAAATCTCCTGAGCATCCTGGATACCGGGGCGCGGTGCGGAATTATCCCGATCCTGGTGGTCGATCCTCATGCAGCCTGGCCAACCGCTGCGCACAAGGAAGCAATTCTCCGACGAGGGGTGCATATCCATTTCGACGAATCATCCAAGCAGTTTGTGCAACTGAGCTCCAAAGGTGAGTCGTTGGTCTTTCATCCTAATGAGGCTGCAGATGATGCAACAGCTCACGGCGTAATCAGTGAAGTTGGTCGACGCGCGATGCTTAGCAGCCGCGTGGAAGTGCCGCTGGAAAAGATGATTCCGCAACAGGAAAAGTGGTGGCAGGGCGACAATTCCCGGTGCCTGGATGTGCCCATTGGGCAAAGTGGAGTTGGCCGAACCCACTCGCTACGTCTGGGGGTCGGAACCGCGCAGCATGCCATCATCGCTGGCAAAACCGGCTCAGGGAAGTCAAGCTTGCTGCACGCGATGATCACCAGCGCTATTGTGACTTACTCGCCCGAGAGACTGCGGCTGGTGCTGCTCGATTTCAAGAAAGGCGTAGAATTCCAAGTCTATGCTCAAGCTCAAATAGCACATGCCGATATCATCGGCATCGAAAGCCATCGCGAATTTGGCCTCAGCAGTTTGGAGTATATCGACGGTTGCATGCAACGTAGAGGAGAAGCGTTTCGCCAAGCTGGCGTGCAGGACTTGACTAGCTGGAATGCTCTGCACTCCGACCAGCCACTGCCGCGCATGATGTTGGTGATCGACGAATTTCAGGAGCTGTTTGTCGAAGATGACAGGCTGTCCCAGCAGGCAAGCTTGATTCTGGATCGCATCGTACGTCAAGGCCGCTCTTTTGGCGTCCATGCAGTGCTCAGCAGCCAATCGCTGTCCGGGGCTTATTCGCTGCCTAGAACGACTTTGGGCCAGATGGCCGTGCGCATCGCGTTGCAGTGCGACCCCTCCGACGCGCAAATCATCTTCGCCGAAGACAACCCTGCCGCTGCGCGGCTCAAACATCCCGGTCAAGCAGTCTACAATGATGCGGGTGGGCGCATTGAGGGTAACCAGCCGATGCAGATTGGATGGATGCCCAAGCATTCTCAAATCGATTGGTTTGCACGTCTCGAAAAGGGATATCGAAACTCGGATTCGACAACAAACCGACTCGGACGGACAGTGATCTATGACGGCAATCGCGCAGCCAATTGGGACGCGGCCAATGCCAACTTGGCACTTCATCAGGCGAACCGGGAAGTAAACCCAGATGCAACATGGTGTATTGTCGGCGAGAGTGTGGCCATCAATCCGGCAGTGTTGTTCCCGCTGACGCAACAGGCGGGGCGCAACGCAATTATTGTGGGTGCAGAAGATGGACAGGCTGCATCCGTATTGGATACGATCACGGCATCGTTTGTTCGCGACACTAAGCTTCGTAAAAAGCAGCGAGCCAAAGTCTTGGTAATTCAGGGAGCGAAGCCGACGGACGCGCGTGCTCTGGCCCTGCCCAAACGGTGGGGGCTGCTCGACTGTGACTCGGAGATTGCCGACACACGGCAGGCAGACCAGATGCTGAAGGCCTTACACGAAGAGTTGCAACGCCGAGTCGGCGGGAGCGAGGAAGATGGTTCCCTTTTGCAACCGATCCTTTTGAATATAATCCAATTAGGGCGTTTACGTAGCTTGAAGAAAGAAGATGAATTCTCTTTTGGCGAAGCCGAGCTAACTCCCGACAAAGTGTTGGAAGAGATTCTGCGGGACGGTCCCAGCCATGGTATTCACGTGGTTTTATGGGCCGAAAGCTACTCGACCGTTAGCCGTTGGCTTTCTCGCAACGCAATGCGAGAAATCGAGATTCGTTTGCTGATGCAGATGAGCGGCAATGATTCAACCAATCTCGTCGACTCGGTTGCGGCGTCGCGTTTGGGAGATCACGTGATGCTACTGCACGACGAGGCGACGGGACAGGATCAGCGTTTCAGACCATTCGACTGTGACACTTTGGGATCCTTGAACAAGTGGTCAGCCCTGCTTGACGAATAGCGCGTAGAATTTAGACTCTAACTAACGTTGCCCAGGTGGCGGAATTGGCAGACGCGCAACGTTGAGGTCGTTGTGGGGGAAACCCCTTGCTGGTTCAACTCCAGTCCTGGGCACTCGGAAGCGAGCGCGAAAGCGCTCGTTTCTTTTTGCGCGTTCGCAACGTTGGGTATATTTGCACGGCTCAAAAGTAGTGGTACTTGTTGCGCCGAAACCAACATCTTCATTAGGCTTCGGCGCGTGTTACCCGACCGCTTTCAAAGATTCTCATGGGTAAGCTTGCTAACCGTAGTCTGCATGCTACCAGTACTCGGTTATTGGGCTAGCCAGCTCCGTGTGGGGACTGCTCGGGTCGAATCCTGGTTGCCGCATCACAGCGCTGCCATTGCCAAGTATGCGGATTTTGTCAAAGCGTTTGGCGATGACCAGTTTTTGATCATTTCTTGGCCAGATTGCCGGTTGGACGACCCGCGACTAGTTGACCTGGCGCGTCTGCTGGAATCTGCGGCTGAGAACAATCCCTCGTTAGCGATTGAGGAAGTACAGAACTCCCTCAGTGCGATTGAGTCACTCGCAAATTCGGACGCTGGCATCAGCCCGGACGAGGCCAGCCGACGACTGGAGGGCAGAGCCATTGGGGCTGACGGCACTTGCTTTCTGACGCTTCGACTGGCAGATGCCGATGCGGCTAGTCGTGGAGAGCTGTTGGCGATGATACAGGTGTCAGCCGAACGCGCTGGCGTTCCTCCAAATTCGCTGATCATGGCGGGCGAACCATTGCAAGTCTCGACCATTGATCGGGCCAGTCGAGAGACGGTACGCTATTTTGTGGCACCTTCCTCCATCCTGGCATTGGCGGTCGCATTCTGCTGCCTGCGGAGCGTTGGACTAACTTTGCTGGTCTTCGTTTTTGCCGGAATTGGGCAGCTATTGGGGTTGGCTACTATCTCATTATTCCTCGGTGAAATGAGCGCTGTGCTCGTAGTCCTGCCAACTCTGGTATTCATGCTCACTCTGTCCGCAGCCATCCATCTGACCAGCTACTACGTCGAAGCCAACCGTTGCGGTACTGCCTGCGCAGGTGTGGCAGCTCTGCGAGTCGGAATTAAACCCTGCTTGTTGGCGACGTTAACGACCGTCTTTGGCTTTGGTTCCCTTGCGGTTAGTCAACTAGAACCCGTGTGGCAGTTTGGCTGCCTGGCCGCGTTGGGCTTAATTCTGTCGACGGTCGTCTTGCTGCTTTGCTTTCCTTCCGCGAGCACCGTCGCCACGCTACCGTTGCTCTCACCCAAGGATCGCGGCCTGGCAGGCGTAGGCGTCTCGCAATCGGCAGAAGCATCGCAGACAACGGCGCCCAGCCTTTGGAAACGAAAGCTGGCAGAGTGGTCCAAACGGCACAATCTTGTCGTCACGCTGGCGGGCTTGTCGCTACTGTGCTTTGCCCTTTTGGGAATTCCGCAATTGCGAACGTCCACAGAATTTGAGGACATGTTTCCAGCCGATAGCCCAGCTGTCAGTAGCCTGCGCTGGGTGCAGACCCACCTGGGATCCATCGATACATTGGAGTTTGTGATCAAGTTTCCCGATCCGCGAGGCGATTTGCTCGAGCGGCTGCGCTGGCTGGGCGCGCTCGAACGAAAACTTGCTTCGTCGGAGGATGTCGAATCGACGTTTTCGGCGCTCAGCTTCCTACCGCAACTGCCAGAAGCCGCGGGAGTACGAGGTACAATTCAGCGAGCAATCTTACGACGCACACTAGCAGACAGGTCTTCAGAGCTTGTGGCAGCGGGTTTTCTTTCTCACGTGAACGGCGGTGAATCTTGGCGTATTTCTGCCCGTATGTTGGAATTGCGAAGCGATACTTTTGAACAAATTCGTGACGAGGTTTTGGCATTGTGCCAATCGCATCTCGACACCAGCAACTTAGAAACTCAACATCCGTCTATCGATGTTACTGGCCAGAGAAGCGTCATGGAAACCGCTCATCAAGTTTTGCTGAGCGATCTGGGCGCGAGCTTCCTAGCCGCCTTCGTGCTCATTACACCAGTGATGATGTTGATTGTTCGCTCGACAATTTGCGGATTGATTTTGATGATCCCCAACACTTTACCGGTTGCTATCGTCTTTGGAGGCATGGGCTGGCTGGGAATTCGGCTGGATGTCGCGAGTATCTTGACGGCGAGCGTGGCGTTGGGCATTGCCGTAGACGACACACTGCATTTCATGAACTGGTTCACCCGCTGCCGTCAACGCGGAGATCCCGTTGAGGCGGCGGTTCTCGGGGCGATTGATACCTGCGCTCGCCCCATGTTACAAACGACTATTATTTGCACCGGAGCCATGCTGCCGTTCTTTCTTAGCCAATTCTTGCCTACAAGTAAGTTTGCGTTGCTGATGATTTTGACGCTCAGCGGTGCCATTGTTGGTGACCTTCTATTACTACCCGCGATATTGCATGGGCCGCTGGGCAAGTTCTTTAGCTCGCCAAAAGTCGCAGATAGTTTGCGGGGGTCAGGCCATGAGTAACAGGAAATCCCCAGAAGTCGAAGCCTGGGTAGATGTCGGCGGCACTTTTACCGACTGCTACGTTCGCGTTGGCAACCAGGCTGCCCACAGCTGCAAGGTACTCAGCTCCGGGCATGTTCCAGCCATTGCCGCCGTCGCAGCGGATGGCCTGAGTCTCTACGCGGCGCAGTTAGAAAGCGATCCGGACGCCTTTTGGATTGGTGCCCTTGTTTCGCTTTTGCATGAGAGTGCGCATAAAAATCAGTATGCTTCCCAAGCCGGCTCGCTTATTGTGGGGTTTTCCGCTGGCCGCTTGTTATTGGACCGGCCTCTGGATTGTCCCCGGTCTGAATCCGTCGCGATTGAAATTGTTTCACCTGTGATCGCACCGGTATTGGGGATTCGACGTTTGCTAGCCTGTCCATTTTCCGAACCACTTGCGAGAATCAACCTGCGTATTGGAACGACACGCGGCACGAATGCTCTGCTGACTCGTTCTGGAACCCGCACTGCATTTGCCGTTACGGAGCCGTTTTCGCAGCTTCTCGAAATCGGCGACCAGACTCGTCCCGCTCTTTTTGATTTGGCTATCAAGAAACACCAGTGCTTGGCAGAAACAACCATTGAAATCAAGGAGCGATTGGACGCTCGAGGCGAAGTGCTAACACCACTGAATGTCGAAGACGCAAGAAAGAAACTACGGCAGGCAATTGAAAGAGGTTGTTCGTCACTGGCAATCTGCCTGATGCATAGCTATCTCAACCCCGTTCATGAAGTCCAGCTTGAGGGCATCGCCCGCGAGCTCGACTTTCAACACATCAGTCTCTCCTCTAGAACTGCGCCGCTGATCGATTTTGGCGCTCGCGCCCAAACGACAGTCGTTGACGCATATTTGAGTCCCACTGTCCGAAACTATCTAGCGGATCTCGTTCAGCAGTTGGGCGGGCCAGATGTGGCCAACGTCATGGTGATGACCAGCGCAGGGGGCCTTGTAGATTGGCAGCAGTACCAGGGAAAAGACAGCGTCCTTTCGGGGCCCGCCGGAGGAGTCGTTGCGCTGCGGGCGATTGCCAAGGCAACGGGGCTCGAGCGGCTGATCGGCGTTGACATGGGAGGAACCAGCACAGACGTGTGCTTGGTGAATTGTGACACCGATGCAGATATGCAGCTGCAATACGAATCCACCAAAGCGGGCGTTAGGATCCTGACTCCCAGTTTGCCAATCGAGACCGTTGCTGCTGGCGGTGGGTCCATTTGTTGGTTCGATGGCGTATCACTGAGGGTGGGGCCGCAAAGCGCTGGCGCCTTGCCCGGCCCCGCCTGTTACGGCCGTGGCGGTCCATTGACAATTACAGATTTGAATGTGTTCCTGAATAGAATCCCTGCCAGTCAGTTTCCGTTTGCGATCGATAACGTTGCCGCTGAGTTCAGGCTGCGAGAATTGCGTGACCAGTGCCAAGCGGTGTTAGGTATTAAGTCACTCAAGGAGTTTGCTCAGGGTTTGCGGGCTATCGCAACCGAACAAATGGCTGCAGCTGTACGCTCTGTGTCGATTGCCAGCGGTGTGGATCCTCGTAACCAAGCTATCGTCGGATTTGGCGGGGCAGCTGGACAGCACATTTGCGAAATTGCCAACTCCTTGGGAGCAACCACCATTCTTGATTCACCTCAGGCGGGCATGCTCAGCGCGTTCGGCATGGGATTGGCGGACTTGCAGCTTGATACTTCACTGGCAGTCTACAAATCGTTAGCGGCCTGCGACTGGTCCGCGATCTACCAAGAGACTCGATCGAGGCAGAGTGAACTGGTCAGTCAACTGAGGTTGCAACTTGGTGACAAGGGAGTCGGTTCGCTCCTTGGATCGCCATCAACACCGGAAGCAATTTCTACTCGAAACAACTCCAGATTTGCAACTGGAAACCGCTCGTTGCCTAACGGTAACGCTGTAGATCACTTTGGTCCTGATTTGCGGACTTCAGCTCGATTGGAAATGCGCTACCTAGGTACCGACGCCACGCTAACGCTGGCTTGGTCTGCTAACTTGATTGAGAATCCCGACAATGTCAAAGGCGCATTTAATACACTGCATCAAAGCAGATACGGTTACCATCAACCAGAACGCGAAATCGAGTTGGTGGCCATTCGCATTCAGGCAATGGCCTGTGTTTCACGCCAATTGGCTGAATCAAACCAGGTCACACCACACAATGCGTTGCACGTGGGCAGGCTGCACGACGAGAATGCGTTTCCGTGTATCCAGCGCGGTCAGCTAATGCCCGGACAGCGGATTCACGGTCCCGTGGTGATTGCCAATCAGGGGTCAACGCTGTTTGTCGAATCTGGCTGGACTGCTCAGGTTCGCAGCGATGGTACGCTCGAAATGAACCTTGAAACGGCAGTCAAAGAGTCATCGTCATCTACTGCCAAGATTGACGAGAACTCGGTTTTTGACCCGTTTTTTCGAGATTGCGTGGCTCAGCGACTGGCCGCCATTGCGACACAAATGGGGTATGTGCTTCAACAAACCGCCGCTAGCGTCAACGTCAAACAACGGCGAGACTATAGTTGCGCGGTCTTTGACCGGCAGGGCCAGTTGCTGGCAAACGCGCCACATGTTCCGGTGCATCTAGGCGCCATGAGCGAGACGGTCAAGTCAGTACTCCAGCGGTTTCCCGACATTCGGCCCGGCGACTGCTTTGTTACCAACAATCCGTTTCGTGGCGGATCGCATTTGCCCGACATCACCGTCGTCACACCGGTGTTTGATCCTCTTCACCAGACATCTCCTCTATTCTTTCTTGCCAATCGCGCTCACCATGCGGATGTGGGTGGCATCGCCCCTGGCTCGATGAGTTGTTCTGCTGTTCTATTGTTGGACGAAGGAGTGCTAATCGAGTTGACCAAGCTTGTCGACGCTGGCTGCGATCAATCTTCACAACTGGAACAGTTGCTCAGGTCTGCCAGCTACCCACCTCGCAATATCGCCGAAAATTTGGCAGATCTTGCTGCACAACAAGCTGCCAACCAGCGTGGGGCCCTGCTGTTGGAAGACTATGCCAACGCGACGTCATGGAGCACTTTAGCCGAATATGCTGAACGAGTACTGCAGGCTGCCGAAGAGCGAACTGGCAATTTCCTGCGGGAAATGGCGCGAAATTTTGGTCTCGCCCCGTCGACCTTTGCCGACTCGCTCGACGATGGCACACCAATAGCCGTTAGCGTAAAGATTCTCCCTGAGGGGCGGATCGTTGTCGACTTTCAGGGAACAGGAAATGTCAGCCCGACGAACTTCAATGCCAACCCATCGATAGTCAGGGCCTGTGTGTTGTATGTGCTCAGATGTCTGATCGCTGATGATTTGCCACTGAACGACGGTGTGCTTAGGCGCGTTGACTTGCGGATTCCATCTGGCCTGTTACGTCCAGACATGCCCTCATCTCCGGATCGTTACCCAGCCGTGGCGGCGGGCAATGTGGAAACGTCGCAGCGCATTGTGGACGTCTTGCTGGGCGCTCTGGGCTGCGCCGCAGCCTCGCAGGGCACGATGAACAATATCTTGTTTGGCAATGAGCACTTTGGCTTTTACGAGACCATCGGTGGAGGAGCTGGGGCAACTGCCGAGTCGGCAGGCGCAAGCGCCGTTCACACACACATGACCAACACTAGACTGACCGATCCGGAGATTCTGGAGTCGCGTTATCCGGTCCGCTTAGTTGAATTTGGCGTTCGCGCGAACAGCGGTGGTGCGGGTAGACAAAGTGGCGGCGATGGCTTGCGTCGTACGCTCGAATTCCTCGAGGACGTTGAGCTATCCTTGATCACGTCTCGGCGTGGTTCTAACCAGCCGTTTGGGGTTCAGGGTGGGCAACCTGGTGCAGCTGGAAAAAATGTTCTGATTACGTTCGATGCGAACTCTTGTTCCAACGAGCAATTGTTGCCATCCAGTTGTCAATTGCAGCTTCGTGCTGGCCAACGTCTGCGGATCGAAACGCCAGGTGGTGGTGGCTTCGGCACGCCTGAATAGCAAGCAACTGAAGTAATTCTCTGGTCCCTGCGGGGCAAGATCCTTAAATGCCGCCCCACAGCCTTGCTGCCAGCGTTGGTCCAGCTA
>JAGQPR010000287.1 GCA_020426625.1 Planctomycetales bacterium | reverse complement strand
GTTTCGCCGACCTGTGCTTGAAGTGGATAATGCTCGGTCAAGGTGCCCAGGTGCCCATTAAACACCAAATTCTCGGCTTGCTCGTTCAGAAGCTTGTCATAGCTCTCGGTCAATTCGCCAGCGGCTCCAAAACTTTCTTCAGTGTAGATCTCGCTCTGCATAACGTAAAACTCACGATCGACAGGCAACAGGCCTTCTTCCGGCTCAACCAGAATCATGCCCTACATGCCATTTGAGATATGAAGAGCAACTGAGGACACGGCGCAATGATATACGAATAGTCCCGGATTGAGCGCCTTGAAGCGCAACACCTTGGTTTCACCAGGATAGGCAGTCGTGGCCTCCGCCCCGCCGCCAGTACCTGTCGCGGCGAGAAAGTCCACATTGTGGGCCATCCAGCTGTCTTCTCGATTGCGCGGAAGGGCCTCAACAGTATCATCCACTCGCACGCGGATCGTTGGACCAGGTAGTCTCCCCGCCATTCGACTTCCCTATGACTTCAAGCGTGTTGTCCGCAAGAATGGGAGACAACCATGGACACCACCATCATCTACATCCGCGAGCTCGACGTCACTGGGACGCAAATCGCCTTGTGCAGGACACAGTACACCGACATCGAAGTGGAAGAGGTCCCCACCACCGAGGAACGCATCCGTCTCGACACGGGGCAGTAGATCTGCCGGGTTCACAGCTTCGGACACTTGGAGATTGTGAGCGCGACGGCGTTGGCGATCAAGTGGTTGGACTGAGCGTGCATCATCTCAACCATACTTGTTTCGAACAGCGTCCTGTCGGGTTTGGACCAATGCCTCGTCTATGAAAGAGCAATTTGCCGCAGCGCAGGATTCGCCGCTCCGCGTGGTCGGCCTTGACTTCCGCGCTGAGAGACACAATTTTGTTGGAATGAGGTTCAGTATGTTCACACTGCAGACATATCGAAAGCGGCCCTTAATAGGACGTTAGCCCGAAATCCGGTCACACAGTGCGCAACGGGTTTCGGGAACAGTCATTCACGGTTGAATGACGACATACACTTTCCAGCACATAACCCCGAGAAAACCCACGGAAGGGCTTGCCACCCTTCAAGTTTCGTGTGTGTCCGTATGCAGTTAAGTCTCAAGCCGCAAACCGTAAGTCTTCGCAACTTCTTCCTCGCTATCGCTTGCTGGAAGTTTGCTGACTTGGAAAAGCGCGTCGCCATCAGATTTGCGTCCTACGCCCTGAGTTGTCATGTCCGACACAAGTCGGCACTGATGTCTCAATTGGTGAATTATCCTGTATTGCGGATCAGTCCGCGACAGCGTGGGCCGATGCTCAGATTCGTCATGCCATCCCACGTGATAGATTTGGAAGGCGCCGATACACCACACTTGGAAGAGGGGGCATCACCACTCGTCTTTGGATCCTAGCCAGGTCGGTGAATCACCGGCCTGAGTCAGCACAAGTCAAATTGACCCTGATGAATGGATTCGAAAGATGAGCGCTTCACGCATCGCACAAATCACCCCCAAAGACCTGGGGATCTTGGAAAAACTTCTCACTAGTGACTATATCACCGGTGATCAAATACGTACTGCTATTCGGAAGAAAATCTCCACTTCCCAACTGGTGTTCGCCAGTGACATCCCCGAAGATGTGGCCACGATTGGCTCGCGCATCAGATTCAGTGCCAATGGCCTTCCAACGGAAGAAAGGGTCCTGACCTGGACGGTAGAGTCCTATCCTACAGGACTTGCTTTGCATGTAGGCACGCTCAGAGGATTGGCGCTCCTTGGACAAGCTGCAGGGGCCTCACTCGGTATTCCTTCAGATCACAAGATCGAACGGCTTGATCTGCGGGCTGTCACCTATCAACCCGAAGCAGCCTCCAGAAAACATCCCATCGGCTCGGTCCTGTCGGCTCATCTCCAACTCAAGTCTCAGTTGGAGCACAACGTAGAAAATCGGCCAGCAGGATCACCTTACTGGGATGATGACAACGACCCAGGGCCGTCGGCCGCGTAGACCGCGTAGACCGCGTAGATCGCATTGAAGCAGTGTACGGAGCCACAAATGAAAGTCATCGTAGTCGGAGCCGGCGTCATTGGCGTGACGTCGGCCTATTTCCTCGCAAAAGCAGGCTGTCAGGTCACTGTCGTCGAACGACGTTCGAGCTCGGCCCTGGAAACAAGCTTTGCCAACGCAGGTCAGATCTCACCGGGCATGTCGGCGCCCTGGGCGGCGCCAGGTGTGCCAATCAAGGCCGCAAAGTGGATGTTGACCGCCAATTCTCCGTTGGTGTTTCGCCCAACAGCAGACCCAGCACAATGGCGCTGGATCTTGCAGTTCTTAGGCAACTGTAACGCCAAAGCGTATGATCGCAACAAGGGACGGATGGTTCGCTTGGCTGAGTACAGCCGAGATGTGCTTGAACGACTTCGAGCAGAACACGGGCTTTCGTACGATAACAATTCGAGAGGCATTTTGCAGTTGTTCCGAACACGCCGACAGATGGTTGATGCAACAAAGGACACTCAGGTGCTCGAAAGGCTCAATGTCGAACATCAACTTCTGGATCGCGATAGCTGTGTTCAGCTGGAACCAGGCCTTGCACTCGTCAAGCAAGAAATCGTTGGCGGACTGAGATTGATTGGAGATGAAACAGGCGATTGCAGACTGTTCACCAATGCCATGCGGGAAATCTGCGAAACGCTCGGCGTGCAATTCATGTTCGATGTCGAGGTGAAGGACATACACGCACAGGACGAAGCGGTTTCGCGATTAGTGACCAGCGATGGCGACATCGTGGCTGACGCCTACGTGCTGGCCGCCGCATCCTGGTCAACAAAAATCGCTGCTCAACTCAAGTTGGAACTGCCTGTGTACCCGGTAAAGGGATACTCGGTTAGTGCGTCAATCATCGACCCCCAGTGCGCGCCACGTTCTTCAATAATGGATGAAACCAACAAGGTTGCCATTACGCGTCTTGGAGATCGCGTTCGGATTGGCGGAATGGCCGAAATCAGCGGATACGGTGGCACCCATCGAAAGTCAGCTCTGCGTACTCTGGCACGCTCCTACAAAAGTTTGTTTCCAACGGTTGGCGAAATAGATGAAACCAGCTTCTGGCAAGGTCTACGACCTGCCACACCCGACGGAACCCCTATCGTCGGTGGGACGCGATACTCGAACCTCTTTTTGAACACCGGGCATGGAACTCTTGGCTGGACGATGGCTTGTGGTTCGGCGAAAATTATTGCCGATGTCATCACTGATACACCAACGGAAATTGAGTCAGGTGAGTTTGAAGTTTCGCGTTATTCCGGAACTCACGGAAATGCGCACTAGGCTTGCCGCCTCCGCTTCACTGTCGGCTTCAGGGACTCTCAGAGTAATACATCAGCTCTGCGGTTAGAACTCAAAGCATAGAGCTGGCAAACCAACAGGTTAGGAAACCTGGACTGCTGCTTCGGAACTTGGTGGGAGTTCAGTGTTGAAAAAATCGACAGCCGTCACTCTGCCACCATCATCCTCCCACCTCGCTAGACAAAACTCGCCAAAACTAGAGCGATTCTCCGAGTGAACAGACCGCATGATCGCCCCTTTGGGAGTTTCGTTTTGTTTCCGATGGAGTGTTGCGACGTGATGGGTCATCATTCATCCTGTTTCTGGATCAGTAAATCACTCAGTGGTTGCGGATAGTATTTCGGCGTCCTGCCGTTCGGGGGACGGGCACCGGCAGGACGCCTGGCGGCTAGATCCGTTATGCAGCCGCTTGGAGCTGTTCTTCGGATCGCGCCAATCTCGCGTTGTCGATTTCCAATTCCTTGGCTTTCCGGTCATCGTTGAGAATGCCGTCGACAGCTTGCGCGATTTCCCCGCGCTTCACTCCGATGTCAGCCAGAACCCTGTCGTCGAACCCTTGCATTGTCGAAATCAATCGATTGCGTTGCCACCGTTTGAACGCCGTTGCGATCCAGCGCGCAAACGCGAGCCGTAAGGCGTGGAGGCGAGTGGGTTTGGATGCAGTTGCTACGCCAGCCAAATGAAGATGCTCAGTCATGTCGTGCTCCAGTCATGATCTGAAGCTAAGTGTTGGTTCGCCAAGTCGACCGGCGCAAACAGGGCGCTCACGTTCAACTGCTCCACGGTCAGGGACCGCACTCAGCTTTTACAATGTATGTTGTGATCAGGATAAACCCCGAGACGCGGACGAACCCACGGCCGCCCGGTCCGGGGCTACTGGCGGTTCAGAAGCGACCCTGCAAAAAGCAGACACCTAAATGTGGGACCGAACGTTATCATGCTTGATACATGGGCCCTGAGCCGTGGGCTTTCAATCTCAACCCCCACAGCTGCGACATTTTGGCCGGAAGTCGGTGTATTAGCGTCAAAATCATCCGATACATCGATTTGGCAAACCCATCCAGTTGACTAAAGTTGCTGGCGTTCCTACCTTTATTAGCATGACGGCAAGGTTGAACCATTTTCGACATGTTCTGCTAAACCGCCCGCTCCCCCGGGCGGTATAGGCGCCACTTCGCCTGTCTCAACCCCCCGGGGCATTCCACAAGTCCTGAACGGCGCCTCCGCACGAAGCTTGCGGAATAAGTTGCCGCGAGCAGCCAACCAGCTTTGACCCGAATTGCATCTCGTTTGGCTCTCGAAGAACGCAGGGCCGAACCGCATAAATTCTGAACAACCAGCTTCGCACGCCCACCCGTCACGCGGTTCCGACGTGCGCCAACACCCATGATCGGAGGGAATTCTGATGGATCCCCAGACAACAATGACTTCCGCCAAGAGGCGGCTAAGAACACCCAAAATTGTCATCAGCTCGGACTATTTGGCGCGGATCGAAGCGCTTGCAGAAAACGCGATGTATCGAAATCCCTCGCTTGCACAGAAACTTCTCAAAGAAGTTGCACGCGCGCGCATCGCAAAGGCTGATAAAATGCCCGAAACCGCTGTTTCGATCGGCAGCACCGTGACTTATCGTGATGAGGACACGGCGCAAGAAATCAGGATCGTATTGGTGTTTCCTTCAGATGCTGACATCAGTCAGCGAAAGGTCTCATTGATGACCCCTATAGGTGTCGCACTTCTTGGCCTCAGCCAAGGTGATTCCTTTCACTGGGAAACGATAGACAAACAACACCGGACACTCACGGTATTGAATGTCAGCCAACCCGATCAACCCGAAACAAAAGGAAGTTGAACATGATGCCAACCATCAAGGTCTTTACGACCGCACTGGGTTGGCCCGGAGAGAGAATGCTGACACCATAACAGGCAGTACGCATCTCACTCCGGGCTCGCATTGGTCCATTTGCTTCCCCGCCATTCTTTACTCGAGTGAGAACGATGACTGCTTCTTCTCTTCGCCAACGCTGCAGCAATTGCAGCGAAGTAATGCCGCGTGCCGCCGGATACCGCTGCCCGCTTTGCTTCTTCCCAATCGCACATGCGAATGGATTTGCCACTTCAACGTGTTCGCGCTGCAAGCGGCAGCTTCCGCGCGCCCTTTCTGGCCAATGCCCCTTCTGCATCAACATAAGCCGAGCTGGTAACAATTTGGCGCTTGTTGGAGGTCGCGTGCGATGACCGCAAAACAGCATGCAAAACGCTTAATATGGCCCTCAGCATTGATGTTAATCAGCCTGGGCATGGTGATATTCCACACCGAGCTTGCCACGTTCTTGGGCCCCAGTGACGCGTTGTCACTGGGTGTTACTGCTGCTGCTTATTTTGCCTCCGCATGGCTGGTGAGCCGAGTTTTGTCTTTGGCACTCGACCAAGCAGCGGCACGGCGACAGCCTTATCCAAGGCTATTGAAAGACTTGATTACAGCTGTGCTTTTCCTGATTGCCGCTGCTGCAACTGGCGCGCTATTTATGGGTCAGGGGGCGGTGGGGGCTCTTGCCGGTTCCGGACTTGTCCTGGCAATGCTCGGCTTTGCCATTCGCAACGTCGTTGCCGACACGCTTTCTGGCATCGCATTAGGCATTGAAGGTCCGTTTCGCATTGGAGACTGGGTCGACATTGATGGGTTGTCGCGTGGGCGGGTCATCGAAATCGGCTGGCGCACGACGCGAATTCTGACACGCGATGCGACCTACATGATTTTGCCTAACAGCCAGATTGCCCGACAACGCATCACAAACTACTCGGCGCCCAAGCCCCAATATCGGGCACAAGTCAACATTACACTTGATCACTCGGTGTCGATTGAGCGGGCCAAGGGAATCATACTCAACTCATTGAAAGACGCAGAACTGATCCAGATGGATCCGGCACCTGATGTTCGCGTACAAGCCTATGAAGAATCAGGCATCACCTATGCGGTGCGCTATTGGCTTTCGCGGTTTGATCGCGACATCGATTGCCGCGACGAGGTTTACACGCTTTTGGATGACGGCCTGCGTCGTGCCGGAACAGTTTCGCCGCACCGACGAATTGAATTTTACGCCGCTTCCGCACCGTTTCAAATGACTGAGAACGGCCAGTCCGCATCCATATCTTCATCCAGCGACCGAGGTCAGACCAACAAGTACTTTCCCACCGTCGCACACACCTCTCCGCAGGCGCCTTGAGCAATCGAATTTCAAACAGGCGGGAAGCCAGGCATTGTGGTGTTCGATGAGGTGGTAGAGTCCTTCGCCGGTTTCCACTTCCTCACAGCAAAAGCCAAAGTTCCGCAGAATTCGGGCCTCACAGGTCCCCACACAGGCTCATATGCAGGTCGATTAGGCTGGATGTGCCAGATTAACTGCTAGTCCTGAGTGTGGGGCCGGTAAGGCCGGACGCGGGATAGCGGAGAAACTTGCCCCTAATCCTCGATTGAATAGCCCCGCTTCATCGGCCGCTCGTCCTTCTCCGGCTGACGCGCCGCGTTCACGATGGACTTGGTCCAGTGAATGGAAACTGCAGGCACTCGAATTTCGGTACTGCGATTCCTTGGATCGGTCACGTTGTCGAACTAGAAGCCGCACCACACATGGCATTGCCTGTGAAAACTAGAATGAGCAGCAGCCATGGAAGACAAAACACAGTTCATTCGAAGGGCACACCGCGCCCTCAAGTCACAGCGGCGCGAATTACGCTGGTCGCCGGCACCTGACGATGTTCGCGCGGCGATGAGCGCGTCACTCAGCTTGCTTCAGGAGATCGTGGATCACGACCCAGCTCATCGTATCGCTGCCGCGGCGCTGATTGCTGAGTTTGGTCCAGAGGCAAACTTCCCGAGATGAACTTGCCCTTCTCGTCTGACACGCATTCCTAACCGACAGTCTCCCCTCCATTCGACTTCCCTTTCCCTTCAAGCGGTGTTGTCCGCAGCAAAGGGAGGAGACCATGGACACCACCGTCATCTACATCCGCGAGCTCGACGTCGCAGGCAAACAGGTCAGTCTTTGCAAGACCGAATACACCAACTCTGAAATGGACGAGGTCTTCAGCACCGAGGAACGCTTACGTCTCGACGCCGGGCAGAAAATCTGCCGGGTTCATAGCTTCGGACATCTGGAGATCGTGAGCGCGACAGCACTGGCGCGGCGCATGTTTGCGTGACGAACTCTCGCCGTTCAACTTCCTTTTTCGAAAGCAAGAGTCACAATTTTTCGTCGGCGAGCACAGATGAAATCCACCTGCCTGGCGTTCGGCTCCGTTGAAACTCTGGTCACAACAAAAGAAGGCGCCTCCTGCAAATCTGCTTTTGTCAATCGCGCCTGGTCCCGGTCTTCAGCAGAAATGCTCCCTCTGAAACCTTGTCGGTCTCGGATTCGGCGAAAGCTGACGTGAAGTCGGCCGTTCATCCACTCAAAGTCTGAGGCAAGATAAATTTCGGCGTTCTCGCCTTTCGCATTCTTGAAAACGAGTGGCCCAGGGCCAACCGATAAACTCTCTACCTCCTTGCGCTGTGCGGCCCTGCTGTCGGTACATCCATGTTTCGGCCACGGCCATCCTAGAGCATCAAAGAACGCGCGGCCGCCCGAAGGGCTTTGGTAGAAGAAGACTATCTTATCGCAAACAGGGCAACGCGCGTTCGGATTGACGTAGGATCCGATTGATCGAAATGACCTGTCCGCCCGCGTCTGACCTGCGGCCGACCATTGGCCGCTTTGGAGGCAGCCGGAGCCACTTGTGTGAATGGGCAATACCTGTCCGTTGACATGCCGAAAGACAATTTTCCCTCCGCATTCCGTACACGTCGGCAATCATTGTCTCCTCAGTGGCCCAGCTTCAGCTTCGCTCGGCAGCTGAATGCTCCAGATTTGTATTATCTGCCAGAATCATAGCACGACGCTTTCGGCGGTCGTGCACCAAACTGACGCGGCACCAAGTTGTCATCCACGTCAATCCGGAAGGCGAGCTCGAGCGGCAATGACCGCGTCCGAGAGATCATTGACATTGAGCCGTCCAAGGATCTCTTGAGTGTACTGTTCCGTCAGCGGCGTGCTGATCCCGCTCTTCCTTGCATGCAAAAGATAAGAGATTCCGTCGCGCCCATTACTAAGTTTGCGTGCGCTGGAGATTGCCAAATCCGCCAGTTTCGCGGCGGTGAGCGGGTCTATGGTGGCGGGAAGACTTGTCGAAAGTACAACATCAAACCCTGCCAACCCCTCAATCCGATCAATCTTCACCTTGTTTGACCCGTTCCCAACAGGTGGTTCATATTCGTGAGCGCTTCCGACCCGGTTGGTTTCGCGGCGATACAGGACATCGCAAGCGAGTTTTTCGTCAGCGTCCACCTCATAGATCCACGCCTGCACCTTTGAGCCGCCTGAAGCGACTGGGACTAGCGTCGGTGCACCCGCACGTCCATTGCTGGAGCGTGCATATTCCACCGCAAATGGGGTTTCGATGCCCTTTTTCGTTGAGACGGTGATCGCCTCGAGTTCAGCGCCGGGATGCGTGATGAGCGAACCGTATGCGAGTATTCCAATACGCTGGCGAACTTTGGGGCGTGGAATTGAGAACTGCTTATTCGCCATTCGAAACGTAAATTGTTGCTCGTCGATGCCGACATCAACTTCACCGTAGTGCACCTCGCGATGGTGGTTTGCACAAAGAGTCACGATATTCGCGGCAGACAAAGAGCCGATCTCCCCAAGGTGTACCGGCATTACGTGATGGGCTTCCACATACGGCTCGCCATTTCGCTTCCGGAAGCCAAGTGACTCCATGCCAAGCGCCTGGCAAATCTGGCAACGGTACTCGTTGGCCTTCTTCACTTCGCGACTTATCGGCCCGCGCTCAATACTCCTACTGACGCGCGTCTTTACCTCTGGACTGGCATAGAAATATCGACGTTCCAATTCAGCCAAACGGTTGGAGGTGCTGGCATCCTCTGGTGTAGCAAGCCCTGAAATCGAGTCCGAGTCCTCTCCGAGGAGCTCCAGCACTTCGGCAAAATCCTCATTCGAGATCGGGAAAGATGCTCCTTGAAATCCGTCAAGCAAGAGATGCGAAAGGTGGGGTCGGAGTTGTCGCAAACGCTTGATGGTCAGAGGACTTTCCATATAGCTCCTCAGATAACGCACACGCACTGTGGGCCAACCAGGTTCTCGAGCGGCGCCTTCAGCCCAATACGCATCGTTGGCGCCGGTTCCATGAAATGAGCCCCCCTCAATTTCGCACACGGCATAGATACCAGCCTCAAGGCGCGGACGACCCTCCAGCTTTTCCTTACTTCGACGGTCATCTCCGACGCGCACAAGTGCCAACTGGCCCGCCGCAAACTTTTCTGCGTCACTTGGCCGGACACCCCATGTGTCAGCACGAATACCGCTAGCCAGAAATTTGTCGATCGACCATTTGGCAGGATTGCACACGAACACCCAGTGCTGTCCGTTCGCCTGTTCGACATCTGTAGATTTAGGGTTTTCGGACTCAATATCCTTCAGGATATGCTCGACAGCCGCATTGAGCCTTTCGGGTTCGTTTGCGAACTCGTTCCAAACGGCCACTTCCAAGCCGTTGCCCTGTGGCAATCCGGTACCATGGTATTCGGGATCTACTCGGCGGAAGTTGAGCATCTTCATCGACACGCCGTTCGCATTCCGGAAAGTGGCCGTCCCTTTTGTGCCGCGAAGTGCCGCCAGCCGTTTAAGGACTCGCGATAGCTGAATGACTTCTGGGTGCTCTTTCGGATAACTCGTTCCGCGCAGTCTAAGATAGAGATCAAGGCCGAGAATGTGCTCGTCTCGCGTCCAATTTGGATTGCGTCCCGATGAAGGCGTTTCTGGTTCTGGATCTGTTTGGGGCACATGCGGCCCCGGCTCACGCTCCAGCCCTTCCACCCAACTACGAATGTTGCTTTCGTTTTCGGCAAACTCATTCTTCCAAATGAGGTGGGCCTGCCCCGGAAGCTTACTTGTTTCTGATCTTAGCTGCTCAAAATGCTCTGGCAGCCATCGAAATCGCTGCGCCGCCTTTTGCATGGCAGCAATTGGGAACGGCCAGCTTCTGTCCTTTTGTTGCCATGCCTGGTCGAACGGGGCCTCAGCAGTAAGGCCGAGCGGCGGGAGGTCCAGGCGATAGCAGGCAAAATCAAGTCGAGACAGTATGTTACCAAACACACGTCCGTGCCGGGTCATGCCTGGCATTCCCACAGCAGCCGCAGCATCCGAATTGGCATAAGCCGCAATATGACCCCGACCGATGAGCGCCCTCGCTTCCAGCCAAGAAAGCAGTTCCTCGGTTCT
>JAGQPR010000286.1 GCA_020426625.1 Planctomycetales bacterium | reverse complement strand
CGCTTAAGGACCAGGGGGAAATGCGATAGCAGTTTATTCTTGTCCCTCACCTCGGTCCTTGCCCATGCTTTTTTGCTGCGCGGTATGGCAGAGGTTGATGAAAAATGCCCAAGTTATTTTTCCCCAGGTCCTAAGCGTTTACACCGCTAGATTTGATCTGCCGCCAATGCAACTCGCAACTTGCCATCCGCCATTTCCAGTCGATGCCGGGCATCCTGAGGCGAAACGCCCAAGAGATCAGCGACGATAGCAGTCTTGACTTCGCCATCGCAACTGCGCAGCAGTTCTTCACTGGCTTGTCGATCCAGCTCGGTCAACTCTGACACGATGCGCACGCTCCTGTCTTTCAATTTCGAGTTGGTGGCTCGTAGATCGACCATCAAATTACCATAAGTCTTGCCGATCAAGATCATCGCTCCGGTCGTGAGCATATTCAGCACCATTTTGGTTGCCGTACCTGCTTTCAGTCTTGTCGAACCAGTGATGATCTCCGGACCAACAACGGGAGCAATGGTAATCGATGCAATCGCGTGCAACTCTGAATGGTTATTGCAGGTCACACCGATTGTGGTTGCGTTTAAAGAATTGGCGTACTTCACCGCGCCCAGCACGTAGGGTGTGCGACCGCTGGTGGCGATTCCCACCAAGACATCCTTGGCTTCAAAAGCATGGTTCTGCAGTTCGGTGACTCCGGCGTGCGGGTCATCTTCGGCCCCTTCGATGGCCTGGGTAAGCGCAGCCGCTCCGCCAGCTATCAGACCGACCACCAATTCTGGCTTGGAGTTAAATGTCGGTGGACATTCGGATGCGTCCAAGACACCGAGACGCCCGGATGTGCCAGCTCCGATATAAAACAATCTGCCGCCTCGATTGAAGCTGTCAACAATCTTGTCAATGGCAGTGGCTATCGGCTCTAATTCATGCTGTACAGCTTCCGCGACGTGCGAATCTTCAGCGTTCATCAATGTAGCGATGCCAAACGCATCCAAGCGATCTACGTCCGTCGTCTGCGGGTTGCGTTGTTCGGTAGTCGAGTTTTGCATTCACGTGACATTCAGAGTATGTTTAGCATCTCAAAGCTAAGAATATAACCGCTTAGCGAGCGATCTTCTATCGATTCTACATCTGTGACGGAGCCAGGCAATTGACCCTCGGACTGATCGACACGCTGGTGCTGCTGCTGTCAATTGCTCTGGTGGTTTGGATCGGTCTTCGTGTACGGAGTACGGCTGGAACCGTGGAGGGATTCTTGTTGGGAGATCGCAATCTTCCTTGGTGGGCAATTCTGGGTTCGATCGTTGCCACGGAAACCAGTACTGCGACGGTTTTAAGTCTGCCTGCGACTGCCTACGGTCCTGTGGGAATGAAATTCCTGCAGATTGCTTTTGGTTATATCCTCGGTCGATCCGTCGTCGTTTACTTTTTGCTGCCAGCCTATTTCGATGGCAAGATCTTCAGCGCTTATCAAGTCCTCGAGAGGCGTTTTGGGGGGAGTACCAAGCAATTTGCCTCTATTCTGTTTCTAGTCACACGGAATTTGGGCGACGGTCTCCGGCTGTTTTTAGCTTCAGTAGTTTTATGGAAGCTGTTGGGATGGTCGCTGGCCTGGAGTGCAATTGCCATCGGGGCTATCACGATCTTTTATACGTACTTCGGTGGCATGCGATCTATCGTCTGGAATGACTGCATCCAATTCTTGATCTACATGCTAGGTGGCATCGTTACGATTCTCATCATTGGAAACGCGCTTCCGAACGGCTGGCAGGGATTTTGGGAATTCGCTGCCGAGACGGGGAAACTGGAGGTGTTTCAGTTTGCCCCCCCCGCGGATTCAGCGACCACCTGGGGCTGGCTGCTGAACGATGCATACAGTTTTTGGGCCGGTCTGATCGGTGGAGCCGTATTGACACTGGGCACTCATGGCACAGACCAGATGATGGTTCAACGATATCTCAGCGCGCGGAGCCAAACGGATGCTGCCCGCGCTTTGTGGTTTAGCGGCGTCGTCGTTTGCATTCAATTTGCTTTGTTCTTGTTTATTGGTGTTCTGCTAGCCAGCTTCTATGCCGATCGTCCAGAGGTAGTGTTCGAGAAGAGCGACGAGGTATATGCCCATTTCATTGTTCACTCTTTCCCGAAGAACACGGGGATGATCGGATTGATGCTGGCAGCGATCCTGGCTGCGGCGATGTCGACACTTTCCAGCTCATTAAACGCGTCTGCGTCAGCTCTGCTCAACGACTTTTATCTGCCGATGCAAAAAGATGTTGTGCCACCTGAACGAGTTCTTCAGCTTACGAGATACTTGGCTGTCGGATTTGGAGTGTTGCAAGTATTGATCGGTATTTGGGCTGGCAGCCTGAAGGACACGGTCGTTAGCAATTCGCTAACTATTGCCGGTTTTTCCGCTGGAATCTTGCTAGGATTGTTTACGTTGGGCAATTTAACCAATCGTGTGGGACAGACGGCTGCGTTGGCAGGAAGCCTATTGGGGTTAGCCTGTCTCCTATTTGTGCAGTTTGCGTGGCCCAGTGTGGCACTTACCTGGTGGCCAGACGCGAATTTGAAAATCGCCTGGCCTTGGTTTGCCTTGATTGGCAGTATGACGACGTTTACATGCGCTCTCGCCGTTTCCTACCTGCCGGGATGCGAACGGAAAGCCGTCGTTGCAACGAACCGGAATTGATGATGAATTAGTACCAGTGTTTGACTTGCGGCCGTGCCAAAGCCAAGACACTAACCGCACAAATTCGCACGTTTTTGATGCATGGTAGCCGCTGTGTCCGCTAATAAAGGCGCTATTAAAGGAACTATCGAGAATGTTTGACCGTGTAAGAGGCATGCAGTTCAATTTTCTAGAATTGAGACTTTACTGGGCAGCGATCATCGTTTGCTTTTTGATTGCCGGAATTAGTAGGGCCTCAGACGGACATCTACCCTCTGCGACGCCGGAATCCGTCGGTTTGGACGTCCAGAGGCTGCACAAAATCCAACCGCTAGTCGAAGAAGGCATCCGTGAGGGCAAAATGCCAGGTTGTGTCATTTGTGTTGGACGCCATGGCAAGATCGCTTACCTGGAAGCTTTCGGAAACAAGTTGTTGGATGATCCGCCCGTGGCCATGACGATTGACACTGTTTTCGACATGGCATCCATTACTAAACCGGTGGCAACCGCTACGTCCGTGATGAAATTGGTCGAACAAGGCAAGATTCGCTTGGCCGCGCCGGTGGTCGAGTTCTTTCCGGAATTCGCCCCCAACGGCAAAGATAAAATTACCGTCCAGGACTTGTTGATTCATCAAAGTGGTCTGATTCCCGATAATGCGCTCAGCGACTATCTCGATGGACCTGAATTGGCATGGGAGCGCATTTGTCAGCTTGATTTGGTCGCGCCAGTTGGAACGACGTTCAAGTACTCCGATGTCAACTTCATCGTGCTGGCTGAGATCGTTCGCAAAGTGACTGGACAGGATATCCATTCCTTCTCACAAGAGCAGATTTTCGAACCACTTAAGATGGAAGAAACCGGTTATCTTCCCAGTGAACCATTGCGTGAGCGAGCGGCTGCCACTGAAAAGCGGGATGGACAATGGATGCAAGGTACGGTTCACGATCCTCGCTGTTATGCATTGAATGGAATCGCTGGACACGCTGGCCTGTTTTCGACTGCCAACGACTTGGCAAAATACGCGCACATGATGCTCGGCAAAGGCACGTTGCACGTGGATGGACAAGTCGATACGACGGTCCTGTCTCCACAAACCGTCGCTGCGATGACCCAGGGCTATCGTGTTTCCAGCGGTCTCCGGGGACTGGGCTGGGACAAGCGAACCGGCTACTCCAGCAACCGCGGCGATTTGCTTTCGGACTCCGCCTTTGGACACGGAGGGTTTACAGGTACGGTGCTCTGGATCGATCCCGAGCTGGATTTATTCTTTATCTTCTTGAGCAACCGCGTTCATCCCAATGGCAGCGGCAGCGTCAATCATTTAGCTGGGCGGATCGCCAATGTGATTGCCAGTTCAGTCACCATTGAACCGAGGCAACAGGAACAAACCGCAACAACCCGTGTACTGACCGGAATCGATGTTCTGCAACTGCATCAATTTCGAGAATTGGCCGGTCGTCGCGTCGGCCTCATTACGAATCATACTGGCCGTGATCGCCACGGTGAGGGAACGGCTCAACTGTTGAGCAAGTCCACCAATCTAGTGGCTTTGTTTAGTCCCGAACACGGTTTTGAAGGCAAGTTGGATGTCGCCCACATCGGAGACTCTGCCGATGCCGCGACGGGACTGAAAATCCACAGCCTTTATGGGGAGACTCGTCGCCCAACCGCTGAAATGTTAAAGGACATCGACGTCTTGGTTTTTGACATTCAAGATATCGGCGCTCGATTTTATACCTACATTTCGACGATGGGTGAGGCCATGCAAGCCGCCGCCGAACATGGCAAGCAATTCGTCGTTTTGGACCGCCCCAATCCTATCAATGGCAAGGATGTCGCCGGACCGATGCTGGACGCAGGAGCGGAATCGTTTGTAGCTTTTCATCAGTTGCCCGTGCGCCACGGGATGACGATCGGTGAAATCGCACTGCTACTAAAGGATGAACGCGGCTTGGACCTGGATTTGAAGGTCATCGAGTGCCAGGGCTGGCGAAGAGAAATGTCCTGGGAGGCTACGAATCTGACCTGGATCAATCCATCCCCCAACATGCGATCTTTGACTCAGGCATTTCTCTATCCCGGAATTGGACTGCTTGAAACAACGAATGTTTCGGTAGGCCGTGGTACTGATACGCCTTTTGAAGTCTTGGGAGCTCCCTGGATTGACGGCAAGCAACTAGCTGCAGCGCTCAGCGAGCGTCGCATCGCTGGTGTTCGTTTTGTGCCGATTGAATTCACGCCAGCCTCTAGCAAATTCGCTGACCAGCTTTGCCAGGGTATTAACGTTGCGATTGTCGACCAAAAACTATTTGAACCCGTAAGTGTTGGCTTGGAAATTGCTTGCCAATTACGCGCGCTGTTCCCCAATGATTGGGACACAAAGTCGCTAAATCGGCTACTGGGAAGCCAAGCCGTATTCCAGGCTATTGTTGATGGCGCCGGAGTTGCGGTGGCTCTCGACAATTCACTCGATGGCGTCTCTGATTTCAAACGCAAACGCAGCAAGTACTTGTTATATGAATAGTGGTCTCGATCGCCTGCAGGTTGAACATCTGCCGCAGTTGGTTGGGCAACGTCTAGGCGTGTTGATGAATCAGGCTTCGGTCGACGCTCGCTTGCAACTTGCCAGCGACGTGTTGCTGCGTCTATTTCCCAATCAAGTCCAGGCAATCCTAACGCCGCAGCACGGCTTGTTTGGCGAGCAGCAGGCAAACATGATCGAGTCGAGTCACGGCGTTTGTCCCACGAATGCCCTGCCTGTATTCAGCTTGTACAGCGAAACGCGGCGACCGACGGCGGGCATGCTTGAGCAATTTGACTGCTTGGTCGTTGATCTACAAGATGTCGGGACTCGTGTCTACACGTTCATCTGGACTGTATTGGAATGCCTGGTTGCCTGCGGGCAAACTGGCAAGCGTGTCGTGGTCTTGGATCGCCCCAATCCGATTGGTGGAAACGTTTTCGAGGGACCATTGTTGGACGAAAACTTTCAAAGTTTTGTGGGTGGGGCTTGCATTCCATTACGACATGGTTTGACGATCGCAGAGATGGCTCGCTTTTTGGTAGCGGAGAAATCTCTTGATGTCGATTTGCATGTGGTACCAATGTCGGGCTGGCGACGCGACATGATGTTCCAAGAGACCGGCCTTCACTTCGTTTGGCCGTCGCCCAATATTCCCCGCTGGCAAACAGCGCTGGTCTATCCAGGCCTAGTGCTGCTGGAGGGTACCAATCTTTCGGAAGGACGGGGAACAACTCGCCCCTTTGAGCTGGCTGGAGCGCCGTTCATCCAGGAGTACAATTGGTACAACGAGTTGCAGCAATTTGAGTCCCACGGACTGCGTTTTGTCCCCAGTCGTTTCACACCCACGTTCGATAAATGGGCTGGACAAAGCTGTGGTGGCGTGGCCCTCCATTGGGCAGACGATGCGAATGTTCGCTCGGTGGCAGCAACGGTCGCCATTCTGGCAACGGCAGCGCGGCTCTGGCCCGACCAATTCCACTGGTTGCCCCCGCCCTATGAATACGAATACGAAAAGATGCCAATCGACATCTTGTTCGGTTCTCCTGCGCTGCGTCAGTTTGTCGATAATTGTCGACGCGGCCAGCAAGTAACCCTCGACTCGATATCCGACTTGCTTGCCTTGAACACCGAAGCTTGGCAAGAGCGGGTGCGACCCTACCTATTGTATTAGGTTAGGGACCTGTGTCAAAATAACTTAGTATTTGCACTGCCACTCGTGTGCCGCGCAGCGAATAGCATGGGAGAGATCGAGTTTAGGGACTTTGAATCGTCAAGTTTTTCCCCAGGTCCATGCGATCGTCCCGCCCACTCAACCAGCGATGCAAAGTTGACTGTGGATTGCCAAGCTAGAATTGTCAGCAGACTTTCCGGTTAGGCCAAATTTGCTTCGTAGCAATCCGTCGGCACAACGCAGCTCAACTCAGTCGTATTCTGATAATTCGACGGTTGGAATGACCCGACTCATTTCTTCAACGCCGGTGACACCCTGCGCAACCTTCAATAGGGCAGCTTTGGTGAAGTCAATCATTCCCTTCTCAACGGCCGCTTTGTGAATGACCGAGGCGTTTTCGCCAGCAGACACCAAATCTCGCAGATGACGATCAATGGTCATGATTTCAAACAACCCAGACTGACTCGAATAGCCCGATTGCGAGTTCGGATCCGATTCGTCGGGTCCATAGATTACGTTGCCTTGCCCTGGGTCAAGGTATGCTTTGACATCGCGAAAAGTCTCTGGCGAATGGCTGACGTCATACATCTTTCTCGTTTGCGTAGACAGTTTTCGAATGAGCCGTTGGGCTACGATACCGAGCAGCGAATTTGCGAAGAAGAATGGATTGACTCCATAGGCCAACATGCTTTGAATGGCACCAGCCGCTAGAGGAGCATGCAAAGTCGATAACACGAGATGCCCACTGTTGGCAGCTCGAACAGCAGTTCTAGCGGTTTCCTCATCCCGAATCTCACCGATCATGATAACGTCGGGACTTTGTCGCAGAATACCGCGCAGTAATTCCAAGAAACCAAGGCCGATCTTTGGCTGAATCTGACATTGGCGGATGCCTTTGATGACATGCTCGATCGGATCTTCAAGCGTGCTGATCATGCGTCGACCATCGTTCAGATACTCCAGGCAGGAGTAAAGTGTGGTCGATTTGCCCGCACCAGTGGGACCGGTGACCAGCAGCAGCCCACTACCGCTGGTCAACATCGCTCTCAATCGTGAGTACTGATCACCGACGAAGCCTAACTCTCGCAGATCCAAACAGGTCTCTGCGGTTGGCAATACCCGAAGAACAATATCCTCACCATGCAGCGTGCCCATGCTATTGGCGCGGAATGAAATCGGCTTTCCTTCAATCTGATAGCTCCAGCGACCATCTAAAGGCATGCGACGTTCGGCAAGATCCATCCCGGCTGCCGACTTGATCAAATGCAGTACTTGAATACCGGTGTCCAACGACAACACTACTAATTTGCGGATAGTTCCCAAACGTCGGATGCAAACAACATAATGCGTTGGATTCGAGTTCAAGAAAATGTCACTAGCGTTATTCTTGACCGCATGTGACAAAATTATGTCGAGCGCTTCTCGCGGCTCACAATCATTGATCGAAGCGAGTTCGGGAGGCAAAACAGTTGTCAAATCACTACTCATCGAAATCCCTCACTGAGGCGGCTGCTTCATCAAAGTCCTTGACTATGCTCAACACCTTGTGCAACTTCATCAATCCGAAAACGTGCTGAACATCAATGGGAACAGAATGCAGAACCAATTGCCCGCCCGCGTTTCGAATTTTCTTGTCTGTAGCCAGCAACCAACCTATGCCACTGGAATCGATGTAGTCGGTCTCCTTCAACGAGACCAGTATTTTTTGCTGGTAGTTTGCCTCTCCCAGCAACTGAGAGAATTGGTCGACGGAGTTCCCGACAGTTGTCTGGCTAATTCGTCCAGAGAGGGACATTTCGCAAATGCCGTCCTGGTGCTTGTCAATTTTTAGATTCATTCGACGTCTTAATGGGCTAAAACGCGTGTTCAGTCATACAATAATGAACGAATCCTAACCGTTTCTTCCCCAGTTTTCCAGTTGCTTAAGCCGAATCTGCCGGAATGTTCTGCGAACCGCAGAAGCAATCGCTCGGATCAATCCGCTTGACGGTTCGTGGTAGACTCGAAGGCCTACAGGGACTGTGCGCTTTACTGAAGCCTGAATAATCAGTGTCCTACTGGTTGTTTTTCGCCAATCGCCATAGTGCGGACACAATCGGCCAAAGAAATGTATTCTCGTTTCTCTTCAAATACTCTTTCTCACGGCCCAGCCTGTTTCGTTACTGGCTACTTTGCACAAGAGTACTATGCTTCAATTGCCCCCTAACTCACGCTAGGATACGGCGGAGCCATTCTCTGGCGACACCGTTGCGAGCTGACAATAACTGTGGGCGAGCACTAGGTGGGACAAATTCGAGTCCAGCGTGGGGAGGGGAAATGCCAAAAACCGAACTCAAGGAAAGAACCAATCGCGGAGAGAATGATGTCGACTCTCGCCCCGACGTACAGCCGGAATTACGTTCCCAATCAACCACCGCAAGACAGCCAAGAGTTCTCCTGTTGGAGGACGACGATGTCCAAATGCGATTGCTAACGATGCACCTCGAGAGTTTCGAGTTTCAGATCCTTGAAGCCAACACGATCGCTCAAGCTCGACAGATTTTGCATGAGCAGATCCCTGATTTAGCCATCTTCGACGTCTACCTTCCTGATGGTTCTGGCCTGGATCTTTGCAAGGAAATCGATTGCAATCCCAGATTGGCCGGTATGCCGATTATTGTTCTCAGTACCGAAACTGAATCGGGAATAATACGCAAGACAAGAGCCAGCGGCGGTATCTACTTTGTTGGCAAGCCCTATGACCCGAACGTTTTGCTGCTGCTGGTTCGACAAGCTCTCCAATGATGGTTCACAGATCAGCTTCAGCTACCGTCCATCTACACAATAATGCTCCAACAACTGGCGACGGATGGCTCTTTGGCGTGACATAACGTGCGACTAGTGTCAAGACTTGGAAACTCAGTTCCACATAATCCTTCCGCAATATTAGCCGCCGTGCGCTAGCTAGCTAGCACGCGGTTCTTGACGGAACCGCACGCTATCGCGCTTGAGGCTGATGTGGCATCGGAATTACGATTTGTGACACTAGCGAGCGAGATGCTTGCCCCGAGTCAACATCTTTTCGTTCAGCACCACCTAGTCCTTGCGTGCGCTGGCGCGATCATGCAAATGACAAGTTCCACCGTGAGCGCATTGGGACTCGCTCAATCGATAGCGTCGATTGGCAACCGCTCGGTAGAGCACTCGCCATAAAGGCATGGAAAATGGGATGTGCAACCAAGGTGCCAGCCACCACATCCGGGTAATTCGCCGGCTAAGAAACCTCACTGCGTCAGCCCCGCCCAATCGTCGGCCATCGGTTGTGACGAGCCACAATTGCTCCATCAATTGCTCGTGTGACAAATCACCGTAGCGTTCCGCCACTCGAGGATCATGCAAACTGATGTAACTGAGCGATTTACCTGTGTCCATGCTGTGGAGCTTGGCGACTTGAGACTTACAAAAACCGCAATCGCCATCCCAAATCACAACGCTCCTATCTGGATACCGATCGGGATCGGGTAGATCTTTTACAGTTATTGGCGCGTCAGCAATCATGAGTGCAGCTCGCTTAATTGCGATTCAAACACTTCGCTTCGATGAATCAATTCAGCTTTCCTAATGGTTGAACCGTCGCAGCCGACTGAATGTAACCTGGAACCAAGAAATTCATACCACGCTAGTGATCTGGGCGAAAATAACTTGACGATTTACGGTCCCTTAACTTCGACGAATACCGCAATTCTACCATCTGCGACAGTTTTGGTTAGGCAATTTCCAGGGCGCAGACCACCACAGCCCTCTGATTCAATAGGCCTAAGCATCCACGCGGAACTTTTTCCGAACAGATAGCTGCCGAGGGTTTTAGCCACTGCTGTTTGAGTATCAGAAAACGCGTGCGCTGGTGCTCGCGAGCCGCTGAAACTCACACATCTCTCGCTACCTCAGACTGTTCGGCATTAGAGCCACTTTGGGGCGTATGGGCACCCCTTGTGAATCGTGCCGAGGGTTGGTTTGTGCACAGTTTATCGATCTAGCGGCTCGACATACTACCTTAGCAACGGGCCTAGCGTATTTGCCATGTTTGGGCACAATAACCACGAACTTGGCACTGGGCAGCATTTGCGAGGGCGTTCCGAGCTACTGCACCGCCTAACGGTAGATTCTCGAAAAAAAAAAAAAAAAGAAAATCATGAGCATTATCCAATCGGTACATGGACGCCAAATTCTTGATAGTCGCGGCAATCCAACTGTCGAAGTTGAAGTGGAGTTGATGGATGGTTCGCGAGGACGCGCCGCTGTTCCCAGCGGAGCGAGTACTGGAGCACATGAAGCTTGGGAATTGCGTGACGGCGACAAAGCTGTC
>JAGQPR010000285.1 GCA_020426625.1 Planctomycetales bacterium | reverse complement strand
GCGACGGCCGAGTCCCAATCTACACCGAGTTCCTTGGGATAGTTGGTCTCGGGTGGGAAACCACCTTTGGCCAGCCACTCCAGCAGAGATTCACTCAACGCGGACACTTCGTCCCAATCACGCTTGCTCCAAGCCTTAAGTAACATGTCCCAGGTCGCTTGCGGGTCCATCGTTACACCGCCAATGCAAGAAGACTGCCAATTTTCATATCGAGCTCCGCACGGTCGCCAGCCAACTGCACCGACTGAGAAAGTCGGGTAAGTGCATCGACAACCGAAAAGATCGTAAAGCCACCTTGCTCGCGTGCGCTCTCCATGGCCTCTTTTACGAGACCGCGCGGAAGACCATGTTGCGTTAGAAGCTTGATCACTTCGTCAGCATCACTTCCCAGTCGCTCAGTCATCGCTTTCCGCATGCAGTCGACAAAGCCGTCGCGGCGTGCGTCGCGCTTGGCGACTAAGTTTTCGATGATGCGTCGAATGTCGTTTAGTCCTTCGCGAACGTTGGCAGTGTGCTTGCGGGTGAACTCAGCCACTTCCACTGCATCCCACACAATATGGTTTTGGCAAACGCGCTGAAACCAAAAGGTCTGGATGCCTAGTGTTCGACGTCCAACTTCGGAGTTCCACAGAAAGAAGCCAGGGGCAAACGCCTCGCCTTCGATTTCGGCCCAACCGGTAGGATCGATCAGGAATGCAAACATGTCTTGCTCACCGCAGTAGAGTCCAGTGCTCTGTCCATCCATGGCCGTTTGCGGCGGGGTGAAGTCGGAGGTGAATTCCTTTACCAAATCGAGCAGCTCGATGTTCCACAGCCGCGTGTAAGCGACTCCGTGAATGGAACGAATGTGTTGGTCCGTCTTGAGCAATTGAAGTGGCTTATCCGAATGAGGCAAAGTCTCTTCGAACGCCTTACTGGCGGTCTTGGAGGAAAAGCGATTGATCGTATCTCGACTCACACCTGCCATGCGGCAGAGTTGCGAGAACGACCAATCGGTGAGCCGATAGTCAGTTGAACCGTCCACACACAGCGTCAAGTCATGTGTTATTACCATCTCTTGTGGACGACTCCACAGATCGTCGGACGTTTTACGGTCATCCAAACACTTGCTGTAGAGTGCGTCAAACGTTGGAAAACACTCATCGGGAGCTCTACGAAAGAGCTCGTTATGAGCTCGGGTCAGGGTCGCCATGGCAGTTTCTCCTGCAAGTAAGGCAACTAAGAAACAATTACCCGTCCACGCTGGATGGGCTGCGGGCAAACTCGCGCAGAATTAGCAAGTCGGTCCGCAACCCACCCAGCAGAGATCAACTGCCTAGGCCATAAACCAATCAACCACCGGCCTCTTAGGTCAACCCTGCGAGCTGGACTAAAAGGCCTGAAATCATCTACCGCAACCGTCAATGAGAAATATCTTGGTCGGTCACTATCACAGGCCGCAACGGAAGTCACGTTGGGAATGGGGCACGATCTGAAATGTGACACTTCAGTGACATTTCCCCCTAGCCTCAGTGCATTATTTGAAGCCTAAGACGCCCAGGTCGGCATTACCTATCGGCTGGCGAACAGGGGAATTGGCAGTTGGTACGGGCTGTTCATTAGAAGATTCGGTTGTCGGTTTCCAAACGAGTGTAGGTCCCAATGGCTGCCGTCGCGCCGAATCGCGGTAGAAGGTCACCTTTAGAGCTTCAGCCAACAACTCTCCTTTACCTCTGAGTTTCACGATGCGAAATTCAATGGTGGCGCTGACGGTACGATCGACGTAGCCGTTCTTCTGCTTGCGGGTCTGAACGAATGCTTTTGCTGCGGCAGGCTGCATGGGAACCGCATCAACGAACTCGTGGTTCTTAAAGAAGAGTTTGAGAGTGTAGGGTATTGAATCAGAGTACTTCGACGAATTCTTGTACCAGTACGAATCTGGTCCGCTGGTGGTTGCGGGAAACTCCTCGTTGGTGAAGTCATAATCGCCGATGTCGATGTTGGCTCGCAATTCAAAGGTCTGGGACAAGTCGAATTCGTCAATACGATTTTGGAAGAGCTTTTTCGTTTCAGCTTTCTTCTCATGCAAGAGGAACTCGTCGTTGCGTGCAAGCTTCCACGTATCTGTGCGATAGTTCTCCATGTACCACTCGACGTTGGCATCGACGTCATAGTTCTTATCAAGCTTGATACATGCCATCGCCAAATTGTCCCACGTGAAATCGTGAGCGGTGACCTTGGGATTCTGCGATAGGATTCCGGCAATCACGCAGGTGGCTCCAAGAACAAACTTCGTGAAACGTTGCATAGCTTTACCTCATGTAGACAGAGACTGTCGCCGCCCAGCTTGGACCACGACAAGAGTGTGAGCGGTAGGCACGCTGCCAATTGCTCGGTATTGTGCAGGCTCAAACCCACAGGCGTTACGCGTAGAGCCATGCGATCGAATTAGACTGGCGGTGAAGGACATCTAGCCCCCACGTCCAAGGTCGAGTTTCGAGTACAATAGACCTCCTTTGAGGGGGCTGTTTACCGTTGGCTTTGAGGCTCTGTTCCGTATGACAAGTTCTGAGACACGCGAATTTTCCGAGTATCAATCGGCCGGAGATGATACCCCGCTCAGCTTGGTAGCGGCCCTGCGTCGTGGAAGTGACCGTGCCTGGGGACAATTGGCTCAGATTTGGGGCAGAACCATTTACCAATTCTGCAAGACAAGGAAACTGAAGCACGAGGACTGTGAGGAGATCGTGCAAGCGGTGTTGGTCAAAATGTACCGCTACATTTCCGAGTTTCAGCGCGACGGCAAGCAAATGCGGCTTCGTCACTGGGCCTTTACGATTGTCCGCCGCGAAATTGCGACTCACTGTGACCGTTACTTGAGGAAACCGGGTTCCCCCGGTGGCGAGGATTATCAGCGGATCATGCGGGAGATCCAATCGGAGGACGAGACTGAAGAATCAGGTACCACCTTTCGTAATCAGCTGGTAAGCAACATCTTGGAGTCCATTCGTTCCGACTTTGACCCAAAAGTCTGGCAGGCATTTGAAATGTTCAGTGTTCAGGAAATCGACGGTCCAACGGTGGCTAACCGATTGGGGATGAGCCCTAACGCAGTGCGTCAGGCGGCTCATCGTGTCCGCAGACGCCTCAAAAACGAATTGGAAGGGGTGTTGGTCGCTCGTGCGCCAGAAGCTGGTTCAGGATCCGGTGAATCGGCAGCGATCGAAGAAACTCTGGGAAATTAGTTTTGACGCCGTAACGCTCGCGCGTTTGTACTCTTATTGCCCTCCGATCTCGCCTCGATGACTCCCCTTCGCGCGTGAACCTATGGCCCCAAACAAGCGACTGCCCACTGAGCTGGATAGCCTTTATATCCACCACGAGATCGATACAGCGAAGACCGAAGCGGACAATACGCTGATGGACATTGACAAGGCGGTCCGTGAGGCGGTTCGGGATTCGGAGCCTTGCGAACTGGACGCGAGGGCCGGTGCATTCATCACGCGACTGGCGAATATCGAGACGATTAAGCGTCTGGCCGCTGCAAATGAACCTCTACCGGAGTTAGTTGCCTATGAACTGCTGGACGAACTCGGCCGCGGCGGTATGGGGACGGTTTACCGTGCCAAGCATCGCCAGTTAGGAAAAATCCAGGCCCTGAAGATAATTCGTGGTCCATCGAAGTTATCCCCAGAGGTCCGCGCCCGGTTCCGACGCGAAGTACAAGCAGTTGGCGCGCTCAAACATCCCAACATCATTGCCGCCCATGATGCCGACTTTGAGGGTGACGTTCCCTACTTGGTGATGGACTACGTTGAGGGTGAGTCGTTGGCGGAAATTCAGAAGCGGTTGAAGTCTGAAGGCAAGACTGTTGGCGTCGCAGCAGCCTGTGAGTTGGTGCGGCAGGCGGCGGTGGGGATACAGTATGCCCACGATCAAAAGATTATTCACCGAGATCTTAAGCCCGGTAATCTAATGCTGGATGCCGAAGGGGTGGTTCGCATACTCGATCTAGGACTGGCACGCTTAGGGACAATTGAAGATGCTGCCTTACAGGAAGCAACGGAGTTGACGTTGGGTGGGCAAATTCTGGGCACTCCGGACTTCATGTCTCCCGAGCAACTCCAGAGCAGTCGGGAGGTTGACACACGAACCGATGTTTACGCTTTGGGCATGACCTTGTTTTCCTTATTGGTCGGCAAGCCAGCGTATCGAGGCCAATCAGGCGAAAGCTTTGTTGCCAAGGCGGCCCGTATTCTCCATGAACCGGTTCCTAACCTAGGTAAACTGTTACCCGGACTGCCCCGACCGCTTACGGACATTATTCAAAGGTGCTTGGCCAAGTCTCCGGATGAGCGATTGCAATCAGCTGGTGAACTGGCGAATACTCTGTCCAAATGGGCAAGTCCGGATGCGGTCAAAGCGTTATTGCCGAGTTCAATTCCATCGCCGGTGCAGCCACTCCAAACTCAGGTTGGCCATAGCGACACGCAGCCATCACGCTCCAAGTTGCCACCGTGTATCTTGATCGGCCTTGCCGCCGTGATCATGTTCCCTCTCCTAATTTTGGCTGGAGTGCTGTTGACTCTGAAGCTACCCGGCGGAGGTGAACTGATTGTAGAGTGCGATGATTCACAAGCGAAAATCCAAGTGGTGGCCGTCAAAGATGGTCAACGGGAAGCTCTCAGCCTGACTCAGGAAGCAGGCAATAAATTTCGACTCAGCGAAGGACGCTGGACCATTCTCATTGAAGGGATCGATGCTGGAGAGTTTACGCTCTCTGAAAATGAAGTCGTGATCAACGGCGGGACGCAGGCAGCGATCCGCGTGATGCGGAGAGATGCTCCTCAGGTAGCGAGTTCGAATGCCGAACTTTCTCCTTCAGCTGTGCGAAACAACAACGTATCTGCTACACCTCAATCGGACCAGTTGTCCAATGTCGCTTCGAAGAGTGACCGCGAACTGCCTGAAACAGTTGTCGATTGGCCGCAACTACGCACAGCTACTCAATTTGCAGGACTCGTCGCGGCTCCGGAAAAGGATTCCGAGCTTTGGCAGTGGCAGTTGCGTCCATGGCTACCGCAGTTGACGCAATCATCCCACGGCTTAACCGAGAACCGCATCGCTCTCGATCCAATGGGCAAGTACTTCGCAGTTCTTTCTCAGTACGATTGCAAAATCATGGAGCTGAGTACCGGCACGGTTTCCCATACGATCCCATGCCCGGACCGCACGCGTTGGTGCTGCGTCAGCTTGACTGCGGGTAGCGAGCGAATTGCACTACTCTCCGAAAGCGGAGGTTTCGTTGAAATTCGTGATTTGCGAAACCGCATCATAGCTCAGTGGCCTGCCAGCCAACTCATCGATGGCACGACGAACCATGGAGCCCTAGCCTGGATCAACGACGGTCAGGAGCTGGTCTTATGGGATGCTCGCAAAGCCAGCGTGGTTGACGTTCTAGGAAAGGTCCAAACATCTATCGAGTTCGACCCGGGCACAGCTCCCGCGCAAGGACCACCGAACTTGCCGATGCCGGTACAGCGTGCTGTAGAGAGTGAGCCAAAGGGAGAGAGAGTCGCCTTTGGCTGTGTGGATGGAAATATTCGACTGTGGGACGCGCAGACGAATACTCTACAGACGCTTCGATCCGAACAAAACAACGAACCGATCAGTTCTCTCCATTGGTCTCCAGACGGTCGTTTCTTAGCCGCATTGCGAGCGCAACAGTGGATCAATGGTGTGTCGCTAGATATTTGGAATGCTGACGGAACGTTACACACTGCAATTCCCGCCGAGCAGATAAATGCTGACCACCAGTATGCCAGCGAGTTCGCTTGGTCTCCCGACAGCCGCTCGCTAGTGTTTGGCAGTGGCAAAGTGGTTGATACCCAGGGCAAACTGCAACGTGAATTTGATCTGCGAGTCGAGCCCGTGGGGGAAAAGCGTAGGATCACTTCGGTTTGGGTTCCAGCTTGGAGCGACCAGGGAGGTAGTCAGCGTGTTGATTTCGTGGCCACGGGTGATACCTACGGACTTCAGTGTGGGCGAGTGCAATCCTTCACACCCACGGGAAGAGCTCTGCCAAGATCTTCATTCGGAAATCTTCTTCAGCCGCAGGCACTCAGTTGGATCGAAGAGACCGGCGAGCTGGCGGCGGTCTTCGGTTATCTCGATCGAAGCGAGTTGCGGACCTGGACGAGTGATGGCCAGCCAAAGTCGACCGTTGCCGTACCCAAATTTGTGACAGGCATGATCAACGCTCACAGTGGCAACTTGCTCCGCAATTCCGGGCCTACATTCTCGCTGTTCGACCGCCGTGGCAAACTACTCGGCACCCATGAGTTTGGCGAAGAATTTGAGCTTGGCCAGTGGCAATGGGACTATGCCGGGGATCGCACGGCCTACTTTGGAAAAGCCGGAGAGGCTGGCGTGGTGCGTCTGCTTAACAACGCTGGTGACAATACGGTTGAGCTACACCTGCCCGACGAAGTTTCGAGCAACGGATTCCACACAAGTTCTGGCACGTTGTATTGGAGCCCGGATGACAAGTACTTGGCAATGTCGCTGTTGATGCACGACGAAACGCACCGAGTATTTGTATGGGAGGCCAAGGGCAACGGAAAACTACCCTTTGTCACTCTGGAACTTGCGGACGCTCAAACGCCGCGTCTTGCGTGGAGCCCCGATAGTCAGTGGCTGGCAACTGCTCCAGGCGGTGTCGACACTCAGAATGGAACGCAATTGTCTTTCTTGCACGCTGCATCCCAGCAAGTGAACGAGATAACAATCAAACACAATTACTATCCGACGTGGTTTGCGTCTGAGTGGTTTGACGAACACTCGGTTCGCGTTGGCGGCCTTGCCATGGAAATGCCCACCGAGCCCGATGGTGAGATTCAGGTTCGCGATCTTGGTTTTACACTTCAACACGCACAAGCTGCAATCAATATGAAGACCGCTGGTGACGTTCTGTTGGTCGCTTCTAGCGAACAGGGGCAAACGTTCGAAATTTGGCAGGGTGGTGCGTTAAAGTCCTCGACTCCAGTCGGGGCGATCTCAGCTTCCGACATTCGCAAGAACTCGGCTGGCACGAAAGCCGTATTCCGCGCCGGCAATCCGCATGACTCATTCGTACAAGTCGACTTGCTCACCGGAGCGATTGACTACATTGGCTTGGCCTTCGATGACGGATCCAGCGTAGCACTTTCATCCGATGGCAAGCTTCAGAATGCGAGTCCAGCAAGCGACGCTTATCTCTCCCACGTCCTTCGTTACCCCGGCGGTTTCGAGGTCACTGTCAGCCGCAGTGAGTATGAGAAGCGAAAAGAAGCCGATGCCCCTAATACTGCGTTACAATGGGTGCTCGACATCGGTGGTCTGATTCAAGTTGAAGGTACAGAAAAGTGGTTAACCCAGCGTGACGTGACGGACGCCGCTTCCGCAATGAATCCCACTCAGATTGTCGGCATCGATTTAAGCGGCTGTTTGTTGACTGACGAACTGCTGGCACAACTGGTCCACTTCGAGAATCTCCAGATTCTCGACTTAAGTAACACGCCACTCAAGTCGCTTGAGTTTATGCCAGAGCTACCGGATTTGACTTCACTTGCCCTGCGACGATCCCAGCTTACTTCGCTCAGCACACTTCGTAATGTCGATTCGCTCCACCACCTCGACCTCTCCCACTCGCCGATTGACTCGAGCGTCGGTACGACGTTGGTATTCGCAGGAAACCTGCAAAGTCTGAATCTCGCAAACACCAGCGTCGATCGCTTTCTGCTGGATGACCTAGCGGAGCTTCCGCAATTGAGGAAAGTCAATGTCCGTCAAACAAAAATATCGCTGGAGGAGATTGAGAGCTTTTCTAAGACTCATCCAGCGATCACGGTGGATTGAACCTTTTGTGAGTTGACGCAGAAGTGGGGCAGGCATATTGCCATCGTTGCAGAACGACTGGGAAGCATCGTCATGTTCCAGATTTCAGCCGACGCGGGTGGTTGCAAAATGCCCGGGGATTTCCGGCAAAAAGTGGGGACAAACTGGGAACACGATTGGCAATTCAAGGGCAATGTCGGTACAACGTAAATGAACTACAGTCGTTTCACAAGTTACTTTCTAGGAAGAGGTTGCGACGCAAAATCAGTGCAAGCACAGCACAACCCAAGAGCGGAATTCATAGCTTCAGGTCCTAGTGTCCCTTACAGGACGTGGAGGTTCAAATCCTCTCATCCGCACTGGTTTTTCAAGGGTTTGCTCTGAACCGTGTCCCCAACAACCTAACGCATTGTCCTCAACTGGGGACAAATTGGGGACAACCTTGGTTTAACGTTGGTCTTGTATCGCTGGCCTTTCCATCTCCTTTGGAAAGAACTCTGCCATGGCCAGCATCGAACAACGCGGCAATAGCTTCCGCATCGTTTTTCGTCTCAATGCACAGAGGTTCAGCCGTTCGCTGAATACCACCAGTCGCCGAACTGCCGAAGCAGCGCTCGCACGCTTGGAGGACAACCTCAGACGAGTCAATATTGGCACGCTCGAGATTCCCGATTCGGCCGATCCAGCGAGCTTCCTTCTCTCGGACGGCAAGCACGCCGAGCAGGCCCCCAGGCATGTTGATCGGATATGCACGTGTTTCAACTCATGACCAGAGCCTCGATTTACAAAAGGACGCTCTGAAAGCTGCCGGTTGTGAAAAGATCATTGTCGACGTAGCCAGTGGCAGCAAGCAGGAACGGTCAGGCATCGAGCATCTCCGCGAAATCCTGCGCAGTGGCGACGTCCCTGTCGTCTGGCGACTGGATCGATTGGGCCGTAGCCTGAAACAACTCATTGCACTCATCGAAGAATTCGAGTCATTGGGAGTCGGCTTCCGCAGTGTCACCGAATCCATCGACACCACATCTCCCGGCGGCAAGCTATTCTTCCACATCATTGGGGCACTGGCAGAGTTTGAGCGCAACATCATCGTCGAGCGAACCAAAGCCGGACTGTCAGCTGCACGAGCTCGCGGAAGGCTGGGTGGCACACCCAAGAAGCTGAGTAAGCAGCAACAAATGCTGGTCCGCCAGCTTTACGGAGCCAAGCAATTGAGCCTCAACGAGATTTGCGAAATGTTTAGGATCTCGAAGACGACTCTATACTCGTACGTACGATATTGAAGCGTCCTACGGGTGCTCAATTCGGGGCTTCCATCAATATAAAGCTGATGTTCAGCGACTGCCCCCGTGCGACACTTCCAGGTTTTTCGTGCGACTCACCGGAGTACCTGCTGAAGTCTCTTCGGCCCCCACGTCCTTGGGCGGCTTGCATAACCTGCCTGTCGTGTCTGGCAAGCAAAAGCTCGGTTCCTCCAAAGGCCCCTCCAACCTTTTGCTTGCCAGATTCGCTTCGCCACAACACACGGCAGGTTGAATCGCAGCCTTGGTAAGGACGCGGTGGTGCGTCCATCAATCAACCAGTATGGAGGCTCTATGACCACAAAGCGTTGCACAATTCCCACACGTCAATTTGATCTGTTCGGCTCAGAAACATTGCACTGGAAATCGCCAGCACCATCTGGCAAGCAGAGGCATTCAAACTCAATCTGTACGTTCCCAATGAATCGCCGATCGACTTCTCTCTTTGATTTTTTGGATGCGGAGGTCGACGAGCCAACCACCATCGTTACACCGCATGCCATACAAAACCATCGTTCTCGAACTACTCGAAAGCCAGCCAGCATTGAGCGAAAAGCTAAAGGCCAGCAGCTCCTTACTTTCGACGATGGAGATGATCGCAATCCAACTACGAACCAGTCACTTGCAGTTCGTGGAGCAGATGCACAGTCAACATCCGGACGCATCGGTGGAGACGATTCGCATTCAGGCCCTGGAGTATCAGATCAATCAACTCCAGCAACATCTGCACACTCTGGCAACCAAGAGCGACCTGCAGGCAATCACCGTCGCTCAAATTCAACAGACATTACTCAGCATGATGACCGAGTAAATCTTGTTCAAGCGATCAAGTTTGAGGCTCACCCCCTCTTCGCCCCCGCAGTGCAGCAGCAATCCAAGGCCCAAAGGCCACTCGCGGCTGAATGTAAGTCCATGCCACTGGCACCGGCAAGTAGTGGCGAAAAGACCAAGGCTCGCGACATTATTCAAGCTATCGAAACTTTAGCGCGATTGAAAAAAGAAGACCGTGAGCCGACCGAAAGCGAACGTCAAACATTACTTATCGCTTCCCAATTCGAGTACGTCAGCACAAAGTGATAGACCATGTGGGCATAGTGCTGACCGGCAATCGTCACGTCCAAGCCGCTCATGTCGCTAAAGTCTGAAGCGCTCAGGTCACCTGGGTGATGCACCTGGGAAAAGAACACTTCCTTGGCCGGCCCCTCGCTGCCTCGCCACTGCTTAATCCGTCGCTGTAACGTCCGCAGGTGGCTCTGGTCGTATACGCCTGGATGCTCACGGCACAACCACTCCAGCAGCGTTTTCGCTTGAAGGCCAGGGCTTTCAACCAACCGCTCTTCAATCGATGGCCATATCGACTCCAGAGGATCCTGCCGTGTACGGTAAGTCCGAGCCGTTCGAGTCTCACTGGGCAGCTGTTCCATGCTTCGATACTTCCTTGCGGTGCGCTCGCTCATCCCTGTCCTCAGTGCCGATTCAACCAGCGTCTTACCTGAAGACAGCAGACGGTGAAGCTTCTTAACTTGACGATCCTGAATCACGTAACTCTCCTTCTACAAGAGAGTTACGATTATCTAGTAGCTGATC
>JAGQPR010000284.1 GCA_020426625.1 Planctomycetales bacterium | reverse complement strand
TCAAATCCGGGAGCGCGACACAATGTCCTAAAGAAAGGTATCTCAGCATTCATTTCTGCGACACCTGTAACTTCTTACAGCTTGTAATTAGGGATTCACCCGTGATATGCGGCAACCTGCAAAGCGATTGGGATTCAGCGCGTTCATGACGCCGAAGCGGCGTTGCTACAGCTAAAGCGAGGCATCGCTGAAGCCGTGCTTGCCGCACAACTCCTTGATCGGCATGCCCGCTTCTGCCTGCTTCAAGAAGGCAATGAACTGCTCGTTGGCGCATCGCTTCTTCATATCCGTCTTCTCCTGGAAAACGGACTTCGCTTAGATCAAGCTGGCACTGGAACTTGGGGGAAGGTCAGGACCGCCGACAGAGCTGGCTTCTATTGAGCAACCACTTAGTAGTGACCAAAAGCTCCGAATTCAGTAGGTGACTTGTAGTCTCTGAATTCTGCACGGTTGTCCTGGAATTTCCTCAAAAGACACCACCGAAGATAGACCAAGCGCAGCAGCAAGATTGACCTGATCCTTCAAGTTTGCATATCCCGTCTGCGAAGTTTCAATCCTTGCGTATACGAAACCAGTGTTTCCGGAAGCGTCACAACTAAGTGCGGATGGATTCTCATCAAATGAAACAAAGATCGCCGAGCTATCGCCCCGAGATTCCATTTCAGTCACAACTACACCTATGCAGCGGTAGGGTGCACACCCACCTGCCCGAACAGACGTACACATTGCAAGTAGCGCACAGCCGATGGTCAATTGAATAAAGAGGCTCCCACTCATAGTTTTCTCTCCGCTATTGATCTACTCAAGACAGGTTCCGAGCATTCATAAATAGGCAGTGGCTAGTTGCGAAGCTCAATGCGCTGGATTGCACAGGTCCCACCTACTCCAGGATGCGAAACCACCATCAATGCGTTTCCAGCAACGGCGGATGCCAGCACCAGTGGATACCAACCGCTGTACGAGTTTTGCCCAGGCTCAAGCCGCCACCACCCCGGACTGCCAACGACGGACTCGCAAACCAGATTTCCAGGAATGGCACCAGTCAGTTTGAAGATTTCTCCGCCTGAATCGTTACGATACAAAACTTCCACCGAGCCCAAACAACTCACCCTGTTGTTGGTGTCGTTGAAGCAGTCTGCTCTGGCTGCAGTAGCAGACAGGACGAAGAATGTAAGTATTAAGATCCGCATGATCGCTCGCTCCTTTCCGAAGTAGACTTGAAACGCCGCGCTGATCCAGTTGACTTCACTCAAAGCCATTAGTGAATATGAGATCTGAGCTAGCCATGTAGGCAACGAGCGCGTGCACTGCAGTACGCTTGGTGAATCGAATACTCAAAGTCTTGTTCGAATCCATCGTGAATGTGCAACTCGTTCGTCCAGTGCATGCTCCGGCGATTGTGGCCATGGAATCCGCATCGGGCACAGCGGTCACGACTACGCTTGCGCCTAGGCCATATATGCGGCAGTTAGTTCCGCAGCTACTCGGCGCGCCGGAGAAGGACACGTTGCCACCGCCTCGACCCACGACAGAATGCGTCACTCGATATCCATATCGAAGCGCAAGTCCATAGGCATCCCGCAGCGAATAGTTCGTCGACGCGCCCATAAGGTTCTCGCATCCGACCGGGGTCACACATTCCGATCCAGAACCTGAAGGCGGACCGGCTGGCTGCGCAACTAGCGCGTCCAAACGCACCACCAGATTCGTCGATCCGCAAGGTAGGCTACTTGAATGGCTATAGTGCATGATGGACGCGAAATCGTAGGGAGTGTTGCTAGTTCCACCCGTGCCGAAATTCGCCTGCCACGTACCGGGACAATTCTCAGCCGTGCCATTCACGTCCACGACGCCGATGTAGGCGTTCCGATCAGGCCTCGTTTGTTCATGCCTTAGCCCTACCGCGTGCCCAAACTCATGCCGCACTGTCCGCGCTCCCGTACAATCGAGCAGCAGATCTTGCACACCGCCCACCATGCCAACTGATGACGAACCACAAACGCCACTGCCAGATACTTTCTGAACGAGAATTCGATTTGCAGCCGTTGTTGACTCAACAATTTGGAGTGAAGAAGCAACGCTCATTGCCTCAAGATACTGAAGGACGTTGAGTCTCAACTCAGGAGATACCGATCCATGGAATTCCACGAATACCTGTCCCGAGGGCCAAGGCGTCCCCGAATAGACTGATCGCCCATCGTAAGGATATTCAGACGGGACCAGAATGTCGCCGTAGCGGATGAACACATTCCCGGACGCACCGGTGATTTGTTCCCCATCCTGAGAATAGGCGCTGGCTGTCGAAACAGAGGCCGCAAGTGCAAGCGCCTTGAAGGTGAAATGCACCCATTTATTTCCGAGATGTTCACGACCTCCCCGCATAGGAGGAAGTGGCATGTGTGATGAAATGCGCATTCTCAGCCCACACAATAGATTCCGTGCCGAGCGTAGAAGTCGGTCCATCAACATTTCAATAGACATGCTTTACTGCCTCCTTTCTGATTGGCGCAAAAAAGCTCAGAGCAAATCAACAGCGTTAATCAGATCGGGGGCATCACACAAGTCAGAACCCGCATCGATGATTCTCACCCGAGTGCCAAGCGTCGCTGCCATCATGGATAATTAGAATGCGCGATCGAAAGCAGTGACAGCCCGTCCTGGTTGCTGGTAATCGCTGCGCTCGAACTTGATTATCAGCGGAGCCGCGCACATGCCGGACCCAACAACGCTTAGCTCAAAGTAGTCGCCAGTCCCTTGCTGCACTGCCTGAATGACTCCATCGGCCAACAGGCCGCAATTGCCTTGGCATGGCAAGAGAGAAAATATTGCAACCAAAGCTATGTTTGCTCGTGCACTCATAGATTTCTCCCCAGTAGTGGTGTGTGAATACCCGAATTGCCAAGCCGACCACATTTGCACAAGAATCAGGTTGGCGCTGAATTGCTTGGTCAATGACATCAAAGCTCGATTCTTTACACCTGCTAATTGCTTTTCCGGCCGATCATTCAAACCCACTATGGAAGATGGCATCGAGCGTTGATGCCTGAACATACGGCCCAGCCATCAACGTTAACTTGTCATCCGCTCTTAGATAGGTGCTGCTCGGAAAGCCGGTGTAGAAGCCCGCCCACATCAAGGCGTTGTAGTCACAGTTTGGTAAGCCATCGTCGCAACCTGGAGGATGCGGCAAACCATAGGCATGCCCGAGCTCATGCCCTTGTCCACCTATCCAACGTTGGGGCGGGAACGTCAGACTTGGATTGGGGGTCCCGTCGCAATCCAAGAATGTGTTTCCAACGAGCCCTCTGAGATCATTGTGAGACATTACGACAATGCCCGAGGTACCGCCCCCACTAAGCTGGCCGCAACCGGCGGGCGCATCGACGAAGAAGATCCATGCATTTTCTGGATCAAGAAACGCAGCGCCGGTCTTTGGGATCGCCTCATTGAGCACGTTGTTCCAGAAGTAGAGATAGGCGCTACCTCCAGGATTGTTGGTCCCATAGAACGATGCGGGGTGATCGAGTGCTACGCTCTGAACGATTGGTGAGGATAATGTCGGCCCGAATCCTCCAAGCTGCGCTGTATACCAGCTTCTCAGCGATTCAGCAGACCACTGAATGGCTAGTCGGTAGTCTTGACGAAGTGGTCGGTCTGACGGATAGAGGTACACGAATCGGGTTATTCCCGTTCCGGCTCGAGACGACGGGGCGATAACGTGGGTTCGGCGCAACTCCTCATTGGCCCAGTTTGGCAAAGATGATGCAACCGCGACTTGTGTAGCTAGTAGGGATGCGATCGCTGAGCGCCCTAGAATCCACATTGAATAGTCCGTCATATTTGGCTTCCTCTCGCGTTGCTTCTGTTTGTATTCTTGGGCCGAAACCGAGTTAGCCAGAAACCAAGTCTTAATCAGTCAAATCTTTTGCAAGCAAGGGACTTGACCGCTGAGCGGCGCAGAGCTCTCAGTGCCCTAGTAGCTTGAACTCGCAAGGCGAGGCGCTGTAGGTTGGCTCTTCCTTTCGCCGTTTCTCCAGCTCGATTCCATGATCTGGAGAATTTGACCGACAGCGCCCCATTACGATCGCGAATTCAGCGCAATGCAGTTGGGACGATTGCAATCCCCTAAATACTCAATCCCTCCCCTACTGCGGAATGTTCCTCCGACGACTTCCTTGACTCACAGCGGCGAACCGCTTGGTGAATCATCCGCTCAAAGCTCCGCCCCCTTCATCACCCAATTGGGGGATAGGTAGTTCGATTGAGACACGAAGTCTTGAATCGACTGGGACTTTGGGTCGTTTCGCGACGGCAAGGGTGGCCCGGAAAGGATAGGAGAGGAATTTCCTATTGCGGTCGTGGCGCACTGCACAACGCAAGGCGCCTTGCACTCTCGAGCCGAGAGTGCTCTGCACGCCTCCAGTGCTTGGAAGGCGGCCCATGTACCGAACCCGGTTGACTGATTTCTATTCTTGCTCTTCGCCTTTAAAGGGCAATCGGTACCGGGCTGCCAGGCGCTGCAAATCTGTTTGCCGGCGAACACCGAGTTTGTGCAACACGGACTTCACCTGACTGCGTACCGTTTCATTGCTTGTCTTGCGCATTTGCGCGATCTCGCTACTGCCTAGGCCTTGGAGCATGAGCCTCATTACCTCTTGCTCTGCGTTGGTTAGGTCTCCCAGCAGGGAAATAGCTGCTTCGATTTCTGCCTTGGGTTCTTCAGGGTCATCGTCGAGAAATAAAATTGCCCAGTGGTCAGAGTTCGTGCTGGTCCATGGGAATATGAACACTACCCAACGCCTCCCATCGGCGGAGTGGACCGCGAAAGATTCTGGCGCCTGCAAGTTGCGCCGTGGCGCAGCAATGGTTGAGAGCCCCAACTGGTCCCGCAGACGCTGATCCAAAGCTTCATCTCGAAACTGCAGAAATCCACCGTGGCTCTTCAATGGGCCCGACGGCTTCATCAGGTCTTGCGCCCGCTCATTGCTGAGGGTTATCCGGCCGCTGCTGTTGATCAGCAGGGCACCAAAACACAGCTTGTCGAGAACCGACTGACGACGCTCGCCGTCGAGTCGCATGCCGCTGATACGTTCCTGGATGGAAACAACCCGCACGATGTGATGCGAGGCGAAAGAAAAATCCTCCCGCAGGCGAAGCGGCAGGGATCCGGCGTCTTTGTACCGTGGCGTGCCAAGGCTGAGAATTCTGCCGGGGGCTATTTCCGTAAATGTGCCTGCCGTATGCAGCAATCCCCAGCGCCGCCAGAACTCGTTGAAGTACGGCGTCATGGTGAGCGGCGCCATATCCACTTCCCCGCGATCTTCATGCCGTCCTGTATTGGCAACCTGCCCCCAGCGCAGGCGTCGCGTCTTGAACAGATCCAACCAGGGGTCTTCTGCGGAAAAGTTGATCGCGTAGTCCTGGAGTACTTCGTCTGGAACCCCCCAGGCCGCGATACCCTGCATCGAGGTGTCGGTCGTCGACATGATTTGCAGGAATGACATGGCTGCGCCGATGCGCTCCACGAGCATCTTAAGCACAAGGTTTAGTGCTTGAGGATCGTCTCCCAATGCGGCCGAATAGCACGCATCCACGTACTCCAGTCGCCAAGCCGCTTGATCGTTTCTGGACACCCAGCCTCCCCTAATGTGTTGGCCTTGCTAAATTTCCGACGCTCACGGCGAACTTATGCCCGGCTGTCAGGGTCTCTCTCGCTCTGCAAACGGCGGCGAGAAACGAGCGGCCAATCGCTGCAATTCGCTTTGCGTATGCAATCCCAACTTATGCAGCACCGACTTCACCTGGCTACGTACGGTCTCAAAGCCTGTGCATCGTTGATTCGCAATTTCCCGCACTGTGCTCCCTTGCAACATCCACTCCAAAACGGCAGTTTCGGACAAGGTCAGATGGCCCAATATGGAAAGGGCCATGGTGGGACTGCGTTTTCGGTTGTTCTCGTCAAAGAAAAGAAGGGCCCAAGCGTCCATGGCCGAGTTCCGCCATGGCAGCACGTATGTGACCCAACGCTTGCCCTCGGCATTGCGGATCAGGAAGGGATCAGGGGGATTGAGCACGACCGTAGATGCGAGCGATCGCGAAAGTCGGAGCTCGTGTCGAATTCGGGCATCTAGCTCTGTGTCAGAGAAGTGAAGCTGCCCATTCCGACTCAACAGCGTACCCGATTTGAATAAACCTTCGCTACAGCGGTTGGTCACTCGAATCTGGCCATGGGTGCCCAGTATGATCAGTCCGAAATCCAGTCGATCCAAGACCGATTGCCGACGCTCGGAACGTTCCTGCAACAGGCTCATGCGTTGCTGGATAGCCACTGTCCTGAGGAGATGTTGGGTCGCAAAACTCACATCGGCATAGTGTTGCCGTGGCAAAGGACCCGCATCTGCCGCCCTGGGCAACCCCAGATTGAGTAACCGACCTACATCATCCCGTACGAAAGTTCCTGAGGTGTGCCCCAAGCCCCAACGTGCCCAAAGCTCGTTGTAGTAGCGCGTATTGAGTACAGGGCGAATATCGATTTCCGCACCCGTGCTCGCTGCGCGACCCCATTCCAGATCGTGGGAAAGAAACAGGGTGAGCCACGGATCGTCGTGGGCGAAATCTGCTACGTATTCGGTGAGAAATTGCTCATGAAGTCCCCATGACGCAATGCCCTCGACCGTCGGACCCCGTGGGTCCATACGCTGCAAGATGCCAGCTGCCGCGCCCACATGGTCGACGACCAGCTTCAAGACGGGATCCAGCGAACGCGCTTCAGACACCAGCGTCGCTCCGTAACAAACATCCACAAACTCGAGTTGCCAATCGAGATTCATTTCCCTGTCGTCCTGACGCTGCTCCGGCTTGCAGTGACCGTATAGACCTTGCGTTGGCCTGTGTAAAGCAATTGTTCTCGCCTTATCAGGAGACCCTAACAAAGGAAATTTGCTCGATCACTCCAAGAAAGGCGAGACCATGGAACTTGTCCATTGCATTGCTAGCTCGTATCCATGCCTCGGCGCTGAGTGGAGATCAAGTGGGGAGCGCACATACGTCTAGATTGCGATGGCCGAATAGGGAGGCGCGGCAAGCCTTGTTGAAGCTTGCCGCCCTAGCGCTCCTCCAGAACGAACGTTCCAACAGCCTAGCTAGTCGAAATCACTGTAGAAGAGGCCATCGATACTCGATGGAGTATTCACGTGTGCCACGTTGTCGCCCGGAAATGGATCGGGATTGCTGTTGGGATTGGTAACATAGGCGTCAATCACGTAATGAGGGAAGCTTGAATCTATTGTTCCATCCAAACTGATTGTGGCCGATGCACCTGCAGCGAGGTCAAATTGTGCGGCAGGTAGCCCGGCCCCTGACTCGGGCGAGCAGCTGCCAAAAGGCACGCTGCATGTCCAAGACAGATTGACAAGTCCTCTGACTCGAGTCGCACCGGCGGTCAAACCAAGCAGGTCGGTCGAACCAGCATTGAGTACGGTTACGTCGAAGCCAGTGCTGCCGTTTGGAATTCCGGATGTGGATGCTTGAGAGTGGGCTTGTTGTACTACTCGGACAGTGACGTTGTTGGCTACAAACGGTGATCCTACGACGATTTGTGGCATAGGGTATATATTCGATGTGCCATCACCGAGTTCACCGAAATCGTTTTTCCCCCAGCACTTCAGCATGCCACTGGATTCGGTAGCGCAAGTGTGAGCGTCCCCCGCAGCTAGCGCGGTCGCGCTATTTACACCATTGACCAGGACAGGCGAGTAGCTGGTGAGGTGTGAGCCCGATCCGAGCTGACCACTGACGTTATAGCCCCAACATTGCATCGCACCTCCATCCTGAATCGCGCATGTGTGAAAATCGCCGGCGGCCAGCGCGTTTACATCGTCAATACTGGCAATCGCCACCGGTATTGCGCTCCCGGCATTTGATCCATTGCCAAATTGGCCGGCACCATTGTCGCCCCAGCACTGCAAGGTGCCACTGGCCTCAAGCGCGCAGGTGTGCGCATAACCTGCTGACAGCGCAGTTGCCCCGTTGATTCCCGCCACCGGCACCGGCGTATTGCTGTTAGTAAATGTTCCGTTTCCAAGTTGTCCGGAGGCATTCCAGCCCCAACACTGTGCCGTGCCATTTACCATGGTCGCGCAGGTGTGTCCGCCGCCGGCGGTGACCGAGTTCGCAGAACCAATACCGCTAACAACAACCGGAGAACTGCTTCCGCTTGAGGAGCCATTGCCTAGCTGGCCGAACCCATTCGATCCCCAGCAGGACGCCGTCCCATCGCCCAAGACAACGCAAGTGTGATACGGGCCTGCAGCCAGAGAAATCCCACCAACGATGCCGGCAACTTGCAACGGAATTGCGCTATCGATCGTCGTGCCATTTCCCAGCTGGCCAGATGCGTTTTTCCCCCAGCACATCACGTTGCCGGCTCCAACTATCGCGCAGGTGTGGGAATAGCCTGCTGCCAATGCGATCGCCCCACTAATGTTGGAAACTTGCACAGGCGTTGCGCTGCTGGAGTTGGAATTGTTTCCAAGCTGGCCGTCCTCATTTGCGCCCCAGCACTGAACGGTGCCACCAACCACTATCGTGCAGGTGTGATTGGTGCCGGCCGCCAGCACGCCTCCCTGTCCAATATAGGCTACGGGAACTGGCGTCGTGCTGTTGTTGCTGGTGCCATTGCCAAGCTGGCCGTGGCTATTGTCACCCCAGCACTGAGTCTCGAGACCAGAGACAATCACACAAGATTGGAAGCTGCCTGCCGCCAACGCACTTGCCCCAGCAATGCCCATGACTGTTGTGGGTGTCGTGCTGCCTATCGTTGTGCCATTACCGAGTTGGCCGAACGCATTGCCCCCCCAACATTTGATTGTTCCACCGGTGACTATCACGCAACTATGTATCGCACCGGTAGCTAGCGAAGCCGCATTACTGATTCCAGCTACTTCAACAGGTGTCGAACTATTGGTGGTCGTGCCGTTGCCTAGCTGGCCATATGCATTCCGCCCCCAACACTGCACTGTCCCACTTTCTGTCGTTGCGCAGGTGTGGGAAATTCCTGCTTGAATACTAGTTGCGTTGATCATGCCGGTGACCGGCACCGGTATAGGACTGCTGGTAGTCGTTCCGTTGCCAAGCTGACCGCTACTGTTACCGCCCCAACACTTTGCAATGCCACCAGTACTGATCGCACAAGTATGCGCATTATTCGCGGTCAACACAGTCGCTCCGCTGACGCCGATGACTGGCACAGGAGTCGCGCTGCTGTTGGAAGTACCATTTCCGAGTTGACCTTGAAAATTGCCGCCCCAACACAGCAGGGTTCCATCCGTCACGCTTGCACAGGTGTGCCAGTCCCCAGTTGTAATTGCTATTGCCCCGCTTATTCCCGGGACAGCTACGGGCGTTGTACTGGCGTTGGTCGTTCCATTGCCGAGCTGGCCGTAGGAATTGTCACCCCAGCACCAGACGGCACCACCATCCTCAATGGCGCACGTATGGCGACCACCCAGTGAAAGCACGGTCACGTCGGTGATACCCAGAACAGCTACCGCGATATTGCTATCACTGGTGGTGCCATTGCCAAGTTGGCCGCTTGAATTGGTACCCCAGCAGCGCACACCGCCCGAGTCAGTCAGACTGCATGCGTGACCAGACCCGGCGGCAATCGACCCCACGCCGCCCTGGGCAATTGCTGGGCCGTCGACTTCTGATTTCCCAATCGGCATCGCTCCCGCTGCCCCCATGAGCGCAAAGCACATACCCAAGAGTTGAATTAGTGAGGTACCTCGAATGGTTCTGTGGCGTCTTGGCATGACTCAATCCCCTTGTCCATGAGCCAAATTGTTGGCATTGGGGAGCGTAGCGGGGCCAATTGTTCACGTCGTCACCCAAACGGGGGATAGGCTACGTCGCGCATGTCGGCCGCATGCGACAAAGCGGAGGCTGGTAGAGGACCGCTAGGAGCAAGAAAATATTGATCCTTAGCAACCATTGAACGCGAAGTCCGGATCAACCCTGCTCTCCCCGGAAAAATCTGCAATCAGGAAAGAAAATGCGAGTGCGATCCAATTCACAGAGTCGTTTTGATATCCAACTCATGCACAGAAATGTAACGAAGTGGACCTCCCTCGGTCTAGTAGGCAATTCCGGTCTATGATTGGACTTCCCATCTCCGGCTGTCTCTGAAGCTGGCCAGCGTTGAGGCTATTGAACGTATTCTTAAATAGATAGGCCGCTATTAACGGATCTTTTGATAGTGCCGATCTAGCCCAACCACGAGCCGACTGGCTTTAAGCAAAGTTCTTGCTTTCGAGCATCGCGCTCCGTGGAAACAGAGTAGAACTCGAACCCGCCCAGCTCGCGAGGGGTGTCCGCGAGCTCAGCGGATGCTCGAAAGTCTTGCGTCAAGCTTCAAAACGCCCTGCGAAGCCATTCGTAGCGATCTGCATCGCTAGCTACCAATTCTTGCATGATCGCAGTGCGTTTCGATTCCGGCAGTCTCCCAAGCACGGCGCGAAGCTCCCGATCCACATGCTCTGGTGGCGCGCCACGCGCTTCCGCCTTTTTATACCAAGCATGCCCTTCGGCACTCTGCCCCAACTCTATGTGAATCGCACCGAGCAAAGTGCATGGCCTGTAGTCAGATTCGGCCAGCGAATGAGCTTCTTCTGCCAATCGTTTGGCCTCTTCATGCCGGCGCAAGTCACGCAGGGCGCCGCCATGGGTGGTTAGCACAGCAGACTTGAGC
>JAGQPR010000283.1 GCA_020426625.1 Planctomycetales bacterium | reverse complement strand
CCGCAGCCAGCCTGACACATACCACCAGGACTCCACGACAATTCGGGTTCTCCGAGGATGGAGCGCGGGCGGTGTCGGAAAATCGGTCGCCCGCTTGTCGAATGGCGCTCGTTGGGCCGCCCCATTGAGCGGATTTTGGCCGAATCGCACCGCTCACGGCCAAGGTTCCGACCGAGCCGACAGCGGATTGCGCCATCAGGGGCTTCCAGGACAATTGATGGGTGTCCCAGTTGCCGTGGTGTCTCGTCCCAGTTGTGTCTCGGTTATTTCGTGGGTGTCCCAGTTGTTTGTGATGGGTGTCCCGGTTCGTGCGCTGCGGTGCTTACCTGCATGAGCTATGTCGACCTGAATCCGATCCGGGCCGGTATTGCCGAGAACCTCGAGTCATCGAGCCACACCAGCGCCCATCATCGAATCGCGGGGCTCCGCGAGAATCCCGACCGCGCGCAACAGCCGCTGGCCTCGATCAGGACCGCCGTGGCCTCCGGTCTGGCTTCCATCACCACCGAAGACTACCTCGACCTGATCGACTGGAGCGCCCGACTGACTCGGGCTGACAAGCGCGGTCGCATCGAGGCGAAAGAACCGCCGGTCCTGCGCAAGCTCGGCCTGAGCGAACGCCAATGGCATCAGCAGATGCTCGGCACCGAAACCAACTACTGGCGAGCCATTGGCTCCGCCCAGGCCTTGCTCGAGAAGGCCGTAGCGATGGGGCAGGGCTGGCTCAAGGGTATTGGGACGGCTCAGCGGCTATTGCGACCTCAGCCAGCCTGACTCACACCACCAGGGTTACGCGACGAATCGGGTTCTCCGAGGATGGAGCGCGGGCGGTGTCGGAAAATCGGCCGCTCGTTCGTCGAATGGGGCTTTCTGGCAGGCCGGAAAACGCCGATTTGGGCCAATTCGCGTTGCGTACGAGCCGAGCCGACGCCGGATTCGGCAGTCAGGCGATCTCGGACCAAATTATGGGTGTCCCGGATCGCGTGTTATCGAATGGCGCGAGCTGGAACACCGGAAAACGCCGATTTGGGCCAATTGGCATTGCCTACGAGCCGAGCCGAGGCCGGATACTGCAGTCAGGCGATCTCGGACCAAATTGTGGGTGTCCCTGATCGTGCGCCTGATCGTGCGCTGATCGTGCGAAAGCATACGGGACCAGAAAGTGGGTGTCCCGGATCGCGCCGCGGATCGGGGCACCGTGGGACCAAATTATGGGTGTCCCGGATCGGGGCAAGAAGTGGGCGGTCAACTAAACGGCTATCCTCTCCACGTCGCTCGTGACCGGAACGGAGTCTGGCGAATCGACTCCATGTAGGTGTACTGATGAAGACCACGACTTCACGCGTTTTGCTCGGTATCGGCCTGGCAGCGATGTTGCCACCCATCGCCTATTTTGGTTGGTCTTTGTTTGGACCGGAGAACGGTGAGGTTGACAACGTCCAGTTCATTACCTTCACGATCTGGTCCATCGTCGGGCTTGTCTTCGGTCCAGTAGTTTCGATCTGGCTGGCCACCGCTCTCAAGAACGGGCGGTGGCTTTGGCTTCTAGTCTTGGGTTTAGGCGATGCCGCTTCTCTCTTCGTCGGCTTGGTCGGGACGACTGTCGCACGTATGCACTAAGGATTCCTATGAAAACCAAAGGACTGACGTTCCTGGTTGCAGCATTTTTCCTCGCGATTCCGGTAGCGACAATTGACGGGTGTCCCAGTTGCCGGTTGATGCCGGATTGAGCAGTCAGGCGATCTCGGAACAAATTGTGGGTGTCCCGGATCGCGCCGCAGAAGCGGATTGCGCCATCAGGGGCTTCCAGGACAATTTATGGGTGTCCCAGTTGCCGCGGATCGGCGCGGATCGGCGCGGGGGCCACGAAGATGGTGGGTGTCCCAGATCGCTGTGCTGTGAATCGACGACGCTTTTCCATCGGACACCTCCATCCGGGGATTGTCCCCGTTTTGTGGTGTCCGAGAAATCAGGAGTGGTTCAACCTGCCCCCTTTATTGACCCCTTTATCTCTCGGATTGCAGGTCCCGAAATTGTGGGTGTCCGGGATCGCGCAAGTATTTGTGTAAACTGAACTATGCGAGTATAAGGAGGTCGATAGCCTTCGTCGGACTTCATCTCTCTCCGAATCTCTCCATTTAATGAGCTCAGAATGAGGCCTGTCCATGATCCGAAGCTACGGACTACATTGGCGAGCGAGTCGAGTCGCTTGGGGGCGACCAAATGTAGCCGGGACTCTGCTCGGGTCGGCTAGTCGTAGTTCTCGCGCTCAACCAGTTGACTTTCGAACGCAGCGGGGGATCTATGCTTTGTATTCCGAGTACGAACTTGTGTACTTGGGACAGACGGGCGCAAGAAATGATCGTCTGTTTGACAGGCTGAAGACTCACAGAGTCGATCACCTTTCCGAGCGCTGGGATAGGTTTTCGTGGTTCGGAACCCAATGGGTAACGCAACAGCATCGCCTTTCTGCTGATAACGCCGCCGTTCATGAGACGGTTGAAGCAACGCTAAATATGCTAGAAGCGGTCTCGGTGGCCATAGCGGAGCCGCGCCTCAATCTTCAACGTGGTAGATGGGGTGATACTACCCAATACTATCAGTGGTGGGAGCGCGCTGAAGACGAACAAGAAGATTAGCGGGACGAATTTTCGGACAACATTTGAGCGTCGTCTCGGCAGAGGGATCTAGGTCAGGCACGAATTGAAACGCTGACTGAGTCAAAAACGAGTTCCAATATTGACAAACGATTATGGCTTAGTCGGACGCAGTGTGCCCAAGGCAGGAGTGCAAGGTATTGTGGATACTCAGGCTCTCTCTGCGACGGAATGGCGGAATCTCGTAGCCTCATCGTGGGTACTGCTCGAAGGCCCTGGGACCGATATTGTCGAGATGAGTGTATCGCCGTGTCTCGATCGTTTTTGAGTCTGGTAGTTTTCGGTCACTTTGGATTGGAAATGTGATTTGTTAAGAAGAAGAGCGTCGATACACGAAGGCGCCACTACACGAGAATTCTCAAAGGGGGTCCTGTGTCTGGGTCGAACGGAGAGATTCGAACATTCCTCTGCATGCTATTGCTGCTCATTGGATATGCTTGTGGCGAGCTATTTGCCGTGCGGGCGACGGCATCCGAGCTCGAATCAGATGAAACAAGCGCCGCAACTGTGAAAACAATCGTGGAGCCGAGTCGCGTGCTTCCTGGCGCATCTCTTCCAGTATGCAGCGCCCCATGCACATTATCCATAAGCGACTTGAGCAGCGTCATTGCTCAGTCAACTGAGCTACTTCCGCCGGGTGATGGTTGCGGCCTTCAGTCATGCGATTTGTGGCTTCACAAGCTCCGTACCTATACATGCATGGGCCCGCCAATCCGTTGCTCCTCGTGGATCTATCTCGATTCCATTTCGAAACGGCCTGTAGATACTCGAACTCAATGCGTTGACGCGCCATGCTCTGAATCCATGTTTCCACCAGTCATTGTTGAGTCCTTGCCAGATCAGGCCTTCGAATCAAATACAACGCTCGACACCAATCCCTTGGGCCAAAATAGCGTAAGAGTTGCAAGGTATTTCACGAATTTCCTTACTTTGGGCGTAGTAGATCCGAACTTTCTTTCCGTTTCTGGGCAATATTTGGTCGGTACTCTTCCTTCGGTGAGTGCGCCGACGATTCTCCAAGTGACGGTTAGGGCTGAGAATACAGTCGGCTCGACGGATGCGACTTTCAAGCTCACAGTAGTTCCGTGATTGAGCTCGAGAAGTGGGTCAGGTCCGCAGCAGAACGGTGACCTGCCCCCAAACTTAGTGCTAACAGGTTCCCAGCCAAGTCCTTGGTTTGTTTCGAGCAAGGAAGAGGCGGGGCACGCAATCGGCAATCCGGTGTCCCTGCTCGTGGCGCAACCGACTTAGCCTAACCTAATAAGTGAAGCGGTCACCGTTCCTGAGAAGAACCCTGCTGGGACAAGTGCCATGAGCACGCGTGAGTGTTCGGGTCACTCAGGATCGAAGCTCATCACGGCGCAAGGCGAATCCAGCCTCAACTACGACGCCGAATATATGTCCGAGCACCGCTCCTCTTCATCGCGATGGCTTGACCTGGAGGAGGCGTCCATATATGTCCCAGTTGTGTCGTCCCCGTTTTGTGGTGTCCGAGAAATCAGGGGTGGTCCAGGGTGTCCCGGTTCGTGTCCGTTGGGGGTAGCTCAACCTGAACCTGCGCCCTGTCTTCCCTTCTGCTTTTCATCTCTCATGGCATCCGTGATTACCTTAGCCAGCTCGGGCGACATGGGTTGCTTTGGCTCATTTCGAGTCAGCAAAGTAGCGATGACTGTCTTGTATTGATCTGGCCTCATGGATTCTGGCAAGTGACTTACGAGGCCTATTGCATACATTGTGTCTTGGTGCTTAATGAGTTTCTCGTAAAAAATATTCAGTTGTTTGAGATTGCGGCTGTATAAAACAAAGAAGCCAGCGCCAATAAACTCGGATACGACGCCACCAACTGAAACTAGGGCAACGCCAATGCCGGGAGTGCCGAGATACAAAAGCACGATGCCAAACAGCAATGCAGTAAGGCCAACAACTAATGCGGCAAGACTCGCCCAAAACGACCAACGTAGGTGCAGAACGTTTAGTGCGTAATAGCTCTCCAGCCGCTCTTCATGCACGTTTGTGGCCACGCCGCGCTTCTCCTCAGAGATCTCGTCATTTTCTATCGCACAATGGAATCTATCCCAGGTAGTTTGAGACACCCACATTTCTGCCCCGCAATGTTCTCACCAGCTCGCGGGTGTCGAAATTGCAGGTTGGGCGGGCGTCTCGATTGTCGACTAAGTGGTCCAACGTATCCAAGTTGTTGGTGTACTGGGGTCAATACAGACAGTATAGTACTCGATAAAAGACTATTCGGAACACTCGTAGCGTTCGCAGGCGAACGCGCTTATCTGGCATTTTAGCTACCTCAGATGATCGCCCACATTTTGAAGAAGGCGGGAAGTATATTGACATGCACGAAATCATCTGCCCGCACTGCGGGAAAGCGTTCAAGATCGACGAGGCTGGCTATGCGGACATCCTGAAGCAGGTTCGCGACAGCGACTTCGAACAGCAATTGCACAAACGGCTGGAGCTGGCAGAGCAGGACAAGCGAAATGCACTCGAGCTTGCCCAAACGAGAATGGCCACTGAAATGCAGATGGCAGCCGTTGCCAAGGACTCCAAGATCCAGGAGCTGAAGGCGAAGCTCGATGCCATCGAGGTCGCGCAGAAGCTCGCGGTCATGGTGGCCGTCAGCAAGGTTGAAAAGGAGCGCGACGAAATGAAGAATGGCCTTGAGCGAGCGACGCTTGAGAAGCTGATCGCGGAGAAGTCACTCAAGGATAGATACGAGACGCAGATCAAGGATCGCGATGACACAATCGAGCGTCTCCGGGAAATGAAGGCTCGCCTATCGACCAAGATGATTGGCGAAACCCTCGAGCAGCATTGCGAGATCGAGTTCAACCGTATTCGAGCAACGGCGTTTCCAAGGGCATATTTCGAGAAGGACAATGACGCTCGGACTGGAAGCAAGGGCGACTACATCTTCCGCGACTCGGATGAATCTGACACCGAGATTGTTTCGATCATGTTCGAAATGAAGAATGTGGGCGATAGCACCGCGACGAAAAGCAAGAACGAAGACTTTCTGAAAGAGCTTGACAAAGATCGCACCGAGAAGGGTTGTGAGTACGCGGTGCTGGTTTCGCTGCTCGAACCTGATAGTGAGCTATACAACGTTGGGATCGTCGACGTCTTCCACAGATACTCGAAGATGTACATCATCAGGCCGCAGTTTTTTCTTCCGATTATCACACTATTGCGGAATGCGGCACTGAATTCGCTTAAGTATAAATCGGAGCTTGCTCTCGTGAGAGCACAGAACATCGACATCACGGAATTTGAGACCCAGCTTGAGACTTTTAAGGCCGCATTCGGAAAGAATTACGATCTCGCCTCAAGGCGCTTTCAAGCGGCCATTGAAGAGATTGACAAATCGATAAACCATTTGCAGAAAACGAAAGAGGCGCTGCTTGGCACCGATCGGAACCTGCGTCTTGCGAACGACAAGGCACAGGAAGTGACTATCAAAAAGCTTACTAGGGACAATCCGACGATGGCCGCCAAGTTTGCCGGGGTCAAAAATCAAGGTCTTTCCGATGTCGAATAGATCGGGAACAAGTCGAGTGCAGACAATCAAAGAGGCGATTTCCTGTGACTATCCCGAAAGCAAGCGTAGCTTCAACCTCCGGACCAACCGTAGCGGCTGCCCCGGCGGTAGCGGCCCTGAAATCGTTGCCCGCGATTCATGATGCCGCACAGCAGGCAAGGAACCTGCGGCAGGTACTCCAAGACGACAAACAGCGTATTGGCTGCTTCCTAGGTGCGGGGTGCCCACTTGGCATCTACGACGCGGCAGGTAGCAAGAGCGTTGTGCTCATTCCGGCAGTCGTTGAGTTAACCAAGCGTGTCGCGGACGGACTCCACGCAGCTGACTCCGCGTCTACGGCCACGACGAGTTTCAAAGCGCAGTGGGACGCGCTCTACACTGAATGCAAGCCATCAGACGGTCAAGACCCTACAGTCGAGGACGTATTGACAGAACTACGAACCCTTTCCAATCGTCGGGGTAGCGTGAAAATCCTTGGAATGGGCAAGAAAGAAATGGCCGAACTTGATGACAAGATTTGCGCGCTCATTTCAGCAGAAATGCGAAGACCGCTTCCGGAGTATCGTAACTCATACAACCGTTTTGCGTCTTGGATTGGCGGCGTTCACAGAGATTCCCCCGCGGAGATATTCACTCCCAACTATGACTTGCTTTTCGAGCAGGCTCTTGAGCAGCATCCGCTTCCTCATTTCGACGGCTTCGTGGGCTCACGTGAGCCTTGGTTTGACCTAGCGTCGATTGAGCACGACACAATCCCGGCGCGATGGACGCGGTTGTGGAAGCTCCATGGCTCTATCAATTGGGAGAAAAACGAAGAAACTGTGAATGGAAGTAAGATCATTCGGGTTGTCAGAGTAACCCGTGAGGCGGCTGCGGGAAAGGTGATGATCTTTCCTTCTCATCTCAAGTATGACCAGAGCCGGCGCATGCCATACCTTGCAATGCTGGATCGACTCCGCGCTTTTTTCCAAGGGAGAGACGCACCCAGGCTTGTCGTTTGTGGCTATTCCTTTCTGGACGATCACCTTAATGAAGTGCTCCTCGATGGGCTTCGGGGCAATCGCAACGCTCAATGCTTCGCATTGATGTATTCGGGGCTGGATAAGCATGCTAGGGCTGTTGACTACGCAGAGAGTCAGCGCAATCTGACAGTTCTTGCTTGGGATGGGGCTGTAGTGGGAACACGAGTCGGCGGCTACCGAATCGGAACTGCGGGGGGCGATGAGCATGCGCCTTGGCTACTGGAAGAGCCATTGGCAGGGGGAGATCCAAAAATCTTGCACCCGCGCAGTCGTCTTGGCGATTTTCACTACTTCAGTCTCTTCCTTGAACAACTTTGCGGTGGGAGCGGTCATGACACGCAACCAGCTACCTAATCCTGATCCATCCCGCCTTGGCACAGTCGAGGATGTGAATGGGTCGAGCGTTAGCGTGAAGTTGTCAGACAGTACGCCGGGCGGACTTCTTTTTGTCAACGGCGAAGCCTACCGAGTGGGACAGGTCGGAGGCTTTGTTCGAATTCCGTCTGGATATGTCGATCTGTACGGCGTGATATCTCAAGTTGGAGCAGGTGCTGCGCCGGGTCCCCCGGAGCTTGCGCCGCAGTTCGGCAATCGATGGCTGAGAGTTGAACTGGTCGGGCAAGGTCGACGCGGAACGAAATTTGAGCGTGGCATCGCGCAGTACCCCTCGATTGGAGATTCGGTCCACGTAGTCACCGAATCCAACTTAAAGACGGTTTATGCGCCGGGTGATGACGATGGTTACGTCGCCGTGGGGCGCGTCGCGAGTGCTGAATCAATCCGCGCCTATTTGGATTTGAACAGTCTGGTAAGTCGGCATTCCGCGGTCGTCGGCAGCACGGGGTCCGGGAAGTCAAACGCAGTCGCCAATCTTATAGGTACCGTTTCGGATTCCGAACAGTTTAAGGCTGCGCGAGTGGTGTTGTTCGACTTGCATGGTGAGTACACCAAGGCGTTTGGTGATCAGGCTAGAGTGTTTCGCGTTGGTGGAAATGCCCAAGCGGGAGAGCGAGAGCTACACGTCCCCTTCTGGGCGTTGACGGCGGAGGAGTTCATCTCCATCGCAATGGGCTCGGTATCCGGACCACCGTTGACCCTGCTGCAGGAGAAGCTGCTGTCCGCCAAGCGAGCATCGAAACCTGGCGGTAGTCCGCACGGTTTGCGGGATCTTGCCGTGACAGTCGACACGCCGCTACCGTTCTCCGTTTATCAGCTTTGGCATGATCTCTATTCGTTGCATTGCGCAACTCACACGGTTAGCAGCAACCAAAATCAAACCGAGGCGACGCGGTCTTATATCGAAGATGGCGCTCCACCAAAGAAGGCCGTCGGAGATGCTGACAACCTTGTCCGCCCTCGGTTTCAGCCGGTCACTACGGAGGCCGGAGCCAGCAAGATCTACAAGGGGCTTTGCAGTGACTGGCCAAGAACCCATCTTGACGTGTTGGAGGGCAAGCTCCGCGATCCTCGTATGCAGTTTCTTTTCAATCCCGGCGATTGGGCTCCTACGAATGAGGGGGCGACCCAAGCTGATCTGGATACGCTTCTTTCGTCTTGGATCGGTGCGGATGCCCCGATTTCCGTATTTGACCTATCGGGAATTCCCACTGTCATTGTTGACGACATGGTCGGAGCAATACTGCGAATTCTCTACGACGCGGTTTTCTGGGGTCGGATGAAGCAGGAGGGCGGGCGCGAGAGACCGTTGCTCGTCGTTCTGGAAGAGGCGCACGTATATCTCAACGCCCAATCCAAGAGCCGTGCGGCCGCTGCAGCTAGGCGTATTGCGAAGGAAGGTCGAAAATACGGAGTAGGCTTGATGTTGGTGAGTCAGCGCCCTTCGGAGGTCGACTCGACGATTTTGTCACAGTGCGGCACCGTAGTTGCACTTCGCCTCACGAATGACTCCGACCGCAATCAGGTTATTTCGTGCGCGTCTGACAATCTGAAAGGTCTGTTTTCGATGCTTCCAGTTCTCCGCACTGGGGAAGCATTGATTGTTGGCGAATCAGTCAACATGCCGATTCGTGCAATCATCGACCGCCCACCTGAGGGGCGCCGGCCCGATAGCGAAGATCCCGTCGTAGTTGTGCCTAAAGATGCGGACGGAAACCGAGTGAGAAGCGGCGGCTGGACCGAGCCCGTGTTGAACGAAAATTACAAACCGTTGGTCGAGGCCTGGCGGAAGCAAGATCCCAATGCGGGCGACCCCGTGGCTAGCGTAGCTTCCAAAACGTAATACTCCACTTAGGAAGGCGATACACCATGGAACGAATACCTGTTAGCTCAAGCAACATTTCGGCGATTGGTTACGACGCAGAAAATCAGATTCTTGAAATCGAGTTCACCAACGGGTCCGTGTATGCGTACTCGGGGGTTCCGTCTGGTGAGTACGAGAGTTTCATGAACGCAGATTCCAAGGGTAGGTATCTTCATGCGAACATAAAGAATCGCTACTCGTTTATGAAGCTCTGAGCGGACTCTCGACAATCTTGGGTCATATTTGACTATCGTCAGTGCCTATAGCTCGGGAAGTTCGGTACGAGGGCGGGATTCGGAGGTGAAGTCGAGGTTCATTGACAGGACTTGCAGCACAGCCGTGTGTTACTTAGAGGGATCTTTCGACCTTTTTTTTGGGGGGGAAGCCGCCGATATATCAGAAGAAACTAACAAGCGAATCAGCTTCCGTTGGGATCATGTTGCGCGAACTCACCGATTTTCAGGACACGTGGGAGCCAGAACATTAACCTCAATGCCCCCCACCCCCCTCAATCATCTTGAGTTCGCTGATAAGCTGATTAGCCGCCTCCTTACCATCCGCATAAAGCAACCGCGTGTTGTCGGCGTAAAAGAGCGCATTCTCAATCCCAGCAAACCCCGTCCCCTTACCCCGCTTGATCACAATCGTCTGCCGCGAATCGACGACGTTGAGAATCGGCATCCCATAAATCGGCGATGATTTGTCCGTCTTCGCCGCCGGGTTCACCACGTCATTCGCACCAATGACGATCGAGACGTCGCAGGTCTTGAACTCGGGGTTGATGTCATCCATGTCGGCGATCAGGTCGTAGGGCACGCCGGCTTCGGCGAGCAGTACGTTCATGTGGCCGGGCATGCGACCGGCGACCGGGTGGATGGCGAAGCGCACGGCGACACCCTGTCCGCGCAGCACATTGACGATCTCGCAGACCACGTGCTGGGCCTGCGCGACCGCCATGCCGTAGCCCGGCACGATCACGACGTTCTTGGCATCGCGCAGCAGGTCGGCGGTATCCACCGCGCTGATCGACGTGACCTCGCCGGCCGGCTCGGAGCCGTCTGCCGCCGTTACGGAGGCGCCGCCGCCGGAGCCGAAGCCGCCGGCAATCACACTGATGAAGTTGCGGTTCATCGCGCGGCACATGATGTAGGACAGGATCGCGCCCGAGGAGCCGACCAGCGCGCCGACGACGATCAGCAGGTCGTTGCCGAGCATGAAGCCGGTGGCCGCCGCGGCCCAGCCGGAGTAGCTGTTGAGCATCGACACCACCACCGGCATGTCGGCGCCGCCGATC
>JAGQPR010000282.1:5069-10834 GCA_020426625.1 Planctomycetales bacterium | reverse complement strand
ACTGGGTTCCGCCAGCGGGAATGGCGGTGAGTGGCGCAGGGATGGCGTCGCCAGCGGGATGTTCGAAGTCCTCGCGGCAGCCGGCCTCAGCGTTGAAAGGGCGTCCCGCCTGCGCGGGAATTACAAGGGAATGACGGACATCTATTTTAGAATTCTCTGGTCGGTGGAGCGAGCGCCGAATATCCCCCCTGGCTGGGCTTGCATGAGAGCACTCATTGGATATGACAGATGCTTGCGAAGGTCGCAGCGATTCAGTTAAGCTAGCGGATTGAATCTGATGACCTCGGCTACTTACCACTGGGATTTCCAATGTTCAACCCTCTAAACAGGCGCACCTTCGTCAGCTCGACAAGTGCAGCTCTCGCCCTTTCTCTGTCTCCTCTGGCTCGCAGTGTCTCGGCTGATCAATTGAAACACACTGCTGCACCAAGAAAACTACTGAAGACACTTAAGATCGGCATGGTTCGCGTCGAAGGCGATCTGACAACCAAATTCAAGGCGGCCAAGGCAGCAGGCTTTGACGGTATCGAACTAAACAGCCCTGGGATCAACGTCGAGGAGACGCGGGCAGCTATCGAAGCTTCAGGCTTGCCTGTCGATGGTTCGGTTTGTTCCACCCACTGGAAACTGCACCACTCGGACAAGGATCCCAGTGTTCGCGCACAGGCCTTGCAAGACTTGGAAACAGCCATCCGACAGACGCATGCCGTAGGTGGTCACACCGTACTGCTAGTGGTCGGACACGGCGACGATGGTCCAGAAGAGGAAGTGTGGCAGCGTTCGGTTGCCAATATTCGCCAGGTACTTCCGCTGTGTGCCGAATTGGGAATGACAATCGCCATCGAGAATGTTTGGAACCGTTTTCTCTACGACCATGGTGGCGGCAATGACCAGACCGCGGAGAAGTTTGTCAGGTACGTTGACGAATTCAATTCCCCATGGGTGGGTATGCAATTCGACATTGGAAACCACTGGAAATATGGAAATCCCGCTGATTGGATTCGCCAGCTGGGTAAGCGCGTGGTCAAACTGGATATCAAAGGGTTTTCTCGATCCAAAGCAGATTGGGCAGACATTACGGAAGACGACTTGCCCTGGGTCGATGTCCGCAATGCTCTCGATGAAATCGGTTACCAAGGTTGGGTTGCTGCCGAAGTAAACGGCGGTGACTTGGAGCGCTTGACAAGAATCGCTCAACAAATCGATAAAGCCTTGAACATCCTTGCCGAAGCATAGGTTTGGCTTTGGTCGAATTGGCCAGCGATTTGACTGTCAATCAGCAGCTGAATCGCTGGCGAAGCCCAGTTCACCGATCGCAATTTCCCACCACCCTAGATGTTGTTTGCCCTACGGATTGGGGTGTCCAGGAGGCGTGGCAACTCTCGTGCGTGCCGCTGCGAGCGAATTTCCGCAGGTGTGAGCCGGACTACCTGGTGTGGTGGGGCTGCGATTCTGGTACCAAAGCCCCTCCTTGGACGCTTTACGTCCGACCTCAGGTGTAGAATTTCCGCCGAAGTTGGCAGCCATCGGCAAGCTTTGTGCCGAATTAGCACTATTCATCCAGAATTCGCGAAATTCTTGGGCGACCTGGGTTTGCGAGATCCAGGGAGTTGGGATATATTGCGACGACCGGCTTGTTCCCCAAACGACCAAAACCAACTTCTTCGGCGCAGAATGTGTCAGGATGCCAACTTCGACTGCGCAGCGTAAACGCTTAATTGCGTAGATTGTTTGCGCACATTCTTAAATGGCCCGTGTCCCATTTCGACTTCTTGGAACAATTAGGAGAACGCTTCGTCAATGGCTACTTCTTCGCAGCGACGATTACAACCTACAGCGGTTCGAAAATTCGGCTCCGGACTAGATACGTTAGAGATTCCGCCTCTGACCGAACTGCAAACCCGTAGCTACAGCTTGTTTCTTCAGGAAGAGTTAGCAGCGGACAATCGCAAGAATATCGGTTTGGAAGGCGTATTTCAAGAGATTTTTCCGATTGAAAGTTACGACAAATCGGTTTCTTTGGAGTACCTGAGATATGAGCTAGGCAAGCCGCGTTACACTCCGGAAGAGTGTCGCCAATTGCGCCTGACCTACGGCAAGCCGATGAAGGTTTGGCTGCGACTGAACCGCGAGCAGCCGATTGAGGAAGAAGTCTATTTGGGCGACATTCCTATTATGCTTGGCGGCGGCGAATTCATCATCAACGGCGCCGAGCGGGTTGTCGTTAGCCAATTGCATCGCAGTCCGGGTGTGGACTTCGTCGAAGAACTGGAGACGACAACGGACCGGAAATTGCCGAGCTGTCGGGTCATTCCCGAGCGAGGTAGCTGGATCGAGGTCAATATTACCAAGAAGGACAGTCTGAGTGTCCGCATTGACCAAAGTGGAAAGTTCTCAGTGATGACGCTGCTGAGGGCGATGAGTCCTGGGCTTAGCAGTGACAGTGAGCTGCTACGGATCTTCTACGAGACTAAAGTTGAGAAAGTGGTCGATGGTCGCAGCGTGGCCAAGTTGGAAAACAAGGTCGCCGTAGACGATGTGGTTTACCCGAGCGACTCGGAGCGGGCTGGCGAAATCATCATTGAAGCCGGGCACACGATTTCAAAGACCACCGCAGAATTGATTTGTACTTCGGGTATTGCCAAAGTCGAAGTCATGGACGCGCCCCGCACGCCGTTGGTGACCAACTCCTTGACGGAAGACAACACCAGCAGTCACGAGGAAGCATTGCTGAGGATTTATCAGCGTTTGCGACCGGGTAACCCACCTCAGCTCGAAAAAGCTCGTGCCCTGTTCCATGAGAAATTCTTCGATGTCAACCGCTATCGTCTGGGCCGTGTCGGCCGCTTCCGCTTGAACCGCAAATTGCAGCTGGATGTTTCTGAGGACGAGATGACGTTGCGTGCGGAGGACTTGATCGCAGCGATCAAGTACGTGATCGATTTATTTGATCCCGACTCGGGTGCTCAGTTTGACGACATCGACCACCTGGGCAACCGGCGTTTACGTACGATCGATGAATTGGCCAGTGAAGAACTGCGCAAGGGTTTCTTGAAGCTCCGCCGTACGGTTCAAGAACGCATGAGTCTCAAAGAGGCAGACGAGATGTCGCCTCGCAGCCTGGTGAATCCCAAGAGCATCAGCGCCGCCATCGAGTACTTTTTCGGTCGCGGGGAATTGTCTCAAGTCGTCGACCAAACCAATCCGCTCAGTCAGTTGACTCACGAACGTCGTTTGTCAGCCCTGGGGCCGGGTGGTCTCAATAGAAAGCGGGCTGGCTTTGAAGTCCGCGACGTGCATATTTCGCACTATGGGCGAATCTGCCCAATTGAAACTCCTGAAGGTACGAACATCGGGTTGATCAGTTCGTTGGCGATTTACGCCGGAGTCGATGAGTATGGTTTCTTGGTGACGCCCTATCGACAGATCGCTGGAGGTAAGCTGACTGAGGATGTTGTTTGGTTGAGAGCCGATCAGGAAGCCGATGCGTATATTTGTCCGGCGGATACGGAAGTTCAAGACGGAGCATTGGTGTCGGGGCCCAATTTGATTGCCCGCTACCACGCGGATTTTCAAATTGTACAGCCTGAGGATGTGCAGTATATGGACATCGCGCCCAGTCAAATGGTGGGCGTTTCTGCAGGCTTGATTCCATTCCTTGAGCATGATGACGCGAATCGCGCTTTGATGGGATCCAATATGCAGCGCCAAGCGGTGCCGTTGCTGGTGGCCGAGCCTCCAATTGTTGGGACTGGCATGGAGCGTGAGGTGGCCACCAATAGCGCGATGGTGATTCGCGCCAAGCGCGCTGGTAAGGTGACTGCCGTCGATGCGACCAAGATCGAGATTGGCCACGATGTTTATCCTCTGGCCAAATACCAAGGGTTGAACGAGCGGACTTGTTTAAACCAAAAACCAATCGTGAATTTGGATGACAAGGTCGAAAAGGGGCAAGTGATCGCAGACGGTGCCGCGACCTATCGCGGTGAATTGGCGCTGGGACGCAATGTGCTCGTCGGTTTCATGTCCTTTGACGGCTACAACTACGAAGACGCCATCATTATCAGTGAGGAACTGGTGCGGGCGGATACCTATACGTCGTTGCATATTGAAGACTTTGACGTCGAAATCCGCGAGACGAAACTCGGTCGCGAGGAATTCACACGCGATATTCCCAACGTCTCGGAGAAGGCACTCAGAAATCTCGATGACTCGGGAATCGTTCAGGTGGGAACGTACGTACGTCCAGGCGACATTCTGGTCGGCAAGGTTTCGCCTAAGAGTAAGACCGAATTGACGCCAGAAGAAAAGCTGTTGCACGCTATCTTTGGCCGCGCCGGTGAAGACGTGAAAAATGATTCCTTGGAAGTGCCGTCTGGTATCGAGGGAATCGTGATTGACACCCAGAAGTTCAGTCGACGAATGAGTCTTTCGGACGACGAACGCAAAGTATTCGAGAAAGAGCTGAAAGAGGTCGAGGGCGAAGGCAACGCCGAAATTTCAGCTACTTTTACCGATTTCATTCTCGAGCTGGAAAAGGTAATCGGAACTCGCCTGACCGATGACGATGGCACTCCTCTGGCTGGCGAACAAGATCCCAAGTTTGTGGCTGAGAATGCGCAGACATTCAATCTTTCTCGCTTGCTGAACAAGGTTGACGAGAAGTTCCACGCAGATCTACGCAAAGCTTATAAACAAGCTTGGCCAGCGGTGGAGGAAGCGATCGACAATCGTGATCGCCGATTGAACAGCATGAAGCGCGGTGATGAATTGCGCAGCGGCGTGCTGCAGATGGTAAAGGTGTATATCGCCACCAAGCGCACGATCAGTGTCGGCGACAAGATGGCTGGCCGGCACGGAAACAAAGGCGTGATCTCCAAGGTCTTGCCAATTGCGGATATGCCGCATTTGCCTGACGGAACGCCACTGCAGATCCTGCTCAATCCACTCGGTGTTCCAAGTCGTATGAATGTGGGTCAAATTCTGGAAACCCACTTGGGTTGGGCCGGTGCCAAGCTGGGCTTCCAAGCGATCACCCCTGTGTTTGATGGAGCCAGTGAAAGCGACATCAACGATTGTCTGCAGGAAGCCGGATTGCCGCGACATGGGAAGATACGACTCATTGATGGCCGCACTGGCGTTCCCATGGAACAGGAAACGACGGTTGGGTACATCTACATGTTGAAACTGCACCACTTGGTGGATGACAAGGTACATGCTCGCAGCACTGGTCCGTATTCGTTAATTACTCAGCAGCCGTTGGGAGGCAAAGCACGCTTCGGTGGGCAGCGCTTCGGCGAAATGGAAGTTTGGGCATTGGAGGCCTACGGCGCTGCCTACATCCTGCAGGAATTGCTGACTGTTAAGAGCGATGATGTCGAAGGACGCACGAAGATTTACGAATCGATGGTCAAAGGTGAAAACACGTTGGAAGCTGGCACGCCAGCTAGCTTTGATGTTTTGACAAACGAAATCCGCGGTCTTGGCCTGAACATGAGACTAGAAAAACGCAAGCTCTAACTAGCAAGACCAAATCAGTGCTCCGCGACCACTCGTCTGCCATGAATGATGGCGATGGTCGCGAGAGACGCTTAGAACGACACTGGAACATACTCAAGAATCCGATGCGACTTTTCTTTGACGTGCCTTGTGACGATCAAAGCATTGCATCGAAAAGCTCGGATCGAACCAAACTAACCTCTCAAGCACTTTCCGGTTGGTATTGCTCGTTGGCCTCTTCCAGCCATCGTAGCCAATCCAAATCA
>JAGQPR010000282.1:0-5050 GCA_020426625.1 Planctomycetales bacterium | reverse complement strand
TATGTCGACAGCTGAAACCAGTTACGATCGCGTTAATGACTTTACTTCTGTCAAGATTAGCTTAGCCCGTCCACAGGACATTCGCAGCTGGTCTTTCGGCGAAGTGAAGAAGCCCGAAACAATCAACTACCGAACCTACCGACCAGAAAAAGACGGATTGTTCTGCGAGCGAATTTTCGGACCTGAGAAGGACTGGGAATGCGCTTGCGGTAAATACCGAGGTATGAAGTACAAGGGAATGATCTGTGATCGTTGCGGGGTCAAGGTTACGCATTCACGCGTGCGACGCAAGCGCATGGGGCACATCGAATTAGCTGCGCCCATCGTTCATATTTGGTTCTTCAAGGCAATGCCCAGTCGTTTGGGTGCGCTGCTTGGCATGAAGACGTCTAGCCTGGAAAAAGTCATCTATTTTCAGGACTATGTGGTCATCGATCCCAAGGAAACGGATCTCGAACCGATGCAACTACTGAGCGAAACGGAATATCGTGACGCTCGTACGCAGTACGGTGAAGGGGCTTTCGAAGCGGGCATGGGGGCCGAATCCATTCGTACTCTGTTAACCGGCTTGGACCTGACTTCGCTGGGTGAGAGTTTGCGAAAAGAGCTTACGGAAACCAATAGTAAGCAGAAAAAGAAGGACTTAAGCACCCGGCTTAAGTTGGTAGAAGCCATCCGTGACAGCGATAACCGTCCAGAATGGATGGTTTTGGACGTGATTCCAGTCATTCCACCTGACTTGCGTCCACTTGTCTTGTTGGATAGCGGCAATTTCGCCACCAGCGACTTGAATGATTTGTATCGTCGTATTATCAACCGCAACAATCGTTTGCGCAAGCTGGTCGACTTGAATGCGCCGGAAGTCATCATTCGCAACGAGAAGCGAATGCTGCAACAATCGGTTGATGCTCTATTCGACAACAACCGCTGCAAACGCCCTGTCTTGGGTAGCAGCAACCGCCCGTTGAAGTCGCTGACAGACATGATCAAAGGTAAGCAAGGTCGCTTCCGCGAAAATTTGCTGGGTAAACGCGTCGACTATTCCGCCCGAAGCGTGATTGTGGTTGGTCCGCGATTGAAGCTGCATCAGTGCGGACTGCCTAAGAAAATCGCGCTGGAACTCTACCAGCCCTTCATCATCCGCAAGCTGAAGGATCTGGGACATGCGGATACCATCAAGTCCGCCAAGAAGATGCTCGAACGCAAAGATGAAGAAGTTTGGGATATCCTGGAGCAGGTCATCCGCAATCATCCGGTTCTGCTCAATCGCGCACCAACTTTGCACCGCATGGGTATTCAAGCATTTGAGCCCATCTTGGTCGAAGGAAATGCTATCCACCTTCATCCGCTGGTCTGCAAAGGTTTTAACGCGGATTTCGATGGCGACCAGATGGCCGTGCACTTACCACTGTCGATTGAAGCCCAAGTGGAAGCCCACACGCTGATGATGAGCACCCACAATATTTTTGCTCCCAGCAATGGACGGCCAATCATGAGTCCGTCCCAGGATACGGTGATGGGTTGCTACTTCATCACGGTTGATAAGCCGGACATGCTTGGTGAAGGCATGACGTTCTCTTCGATGGGTGAAGCAGATCTGGCATTCAATCAGGGGATTATCCAGCTTCACGCACGCATCAAAGTCCGTCTACCGAAGTTCCGCCGCGTCAAGACAGAAGATGGCAGTGGCAAATTTGGCGATACGATTACCACCTCTTATGGTCGCGTGTTGTTCAATATGATGCTTCCCGACGGCATGGATTTTTACAACTTCGCGCTCCGGGGTAGTGATTTGGCTTCGGTGATTAGCGATTGCTATCAACGACTGGGCCGTCGCGCTACGATTAATCTGCTCGACGATATGAACCAGCTTGGTTTCCGCGAATCAACCAAGAGCGGTTTGTCCTTCGGTACCGACGATCTAGTGACGCCAGATTCCAAGTACCAGTTCATTGCCGACACTGAGAAAGAGGTAATGAAATACAAGAAGCGACATGACCGTGGTTTGATCACAGCTCAGGAACGGTACCGCCAGGTGTTGGATTTGTGGACTCATGCCCGTGAAAACATCACCAAAGACATGATGCAGGCTATGGAGCATGACGACCACCTTGGCAATTGGTACATCAACCCGGTTTATTTGATGGCTCACTCGGGTGCTCGAGGTGGTATCGAACAGATTCGCCAGCTGGCTGGAATGCGTGGTTTGATGGCCAAGCCCACGGGCGAGATTATCGAGACGCCGATCAAAGCTAATTTCCGCGAGGGCTTGTCGGTACTGGAATACTTTTCCAGCACTCACGGTGCTCGCAAGGGACTGGCCGATACCGCGCTCAAAACTGCCGACTCGGGTTACTTGACCAGAAAACTTGCCGACGTGGCGCAGAATGTGGTAATCACGCTCGAAGACTGTGGCACCACGCAAGGTATCACCAAGGGGGTTGTCTATCGGGGTGAGAAAGTCGAAGTTCGGCTGGTGGAAGCAATCACAGGTCGGGTTTCACGGCAGAACATTGTCAATCCGGTAACCGACGAAGTGATTGTCCAAGAAAACCAGATGATCACGCGTGAGATCGCTCGTCGCATCGAGGAAATGGGGCTGGAAAAAATTCAAGTTCGTAGCCCAATGACTTGCGATGCTTCGTTGGGTGTTTGTCGATGCTGCTACGGCATGGACATGTCCACTGGATCGATGGTCGAAGAGGGCATGGCAGTTGGCATCATCGGTGCCCAATCCATTGGGGAACCGGGTACGCAGCTAACCATGCGCACATTCCATATCGGTGGAGCGGTCAACACGAGCGTTGAAGACAGCGAGATTCGGGTCAAGACGGCTGGTATCGTCAAGCTAGCGAAAATGCGCTGCGTTACCAATTCCGAAGGCGAACAGATCGTGCTCACGCGCAACAGCGAAATCGTGCTGCTCGATGCCAAGGGACGCGAACTGGAGAAATACGATATTCCCGCCGCCGCAGTTTTGCGAGTCAAGGAAAACGATTCGGTGGATGCGGGCGCTGTACTTTGTGAATGGAATCCTCACAAGATTCCAATCATCTGTGAAGTCGGCGGAAAGGTGCGATTTGACGATGTCGTCGAAGGCGTGACCATGCGTGTGGAACGCGATCCCGGTGGCGGCCAACGCCAGGTTATCGTTGATCACAAGGGTGACCTTCATCCGCAAATCGTGGTCGAAGATGCCGACGGCAAACCCCTGGACGTTTATTACTTGCCAGAACGGGCTGTTATTTCGGTGGTCGAAGGAAATATGGTGGCTGCCGGAACGGACTTGGCGGAAATGCCCCGTGAATCCAAAGGTGTGGCAGACATCACTGGTGGTTTGCCTCGTGTTACCGAGATCTTTGAGGCCCGCAAGCCGAAGGATCCCGCCGTAATTGCAGAAGTCGATGGACTTGTTGAACTGCAACAAACCAAACGGCGCGGTAAACGAACCATTATCGTGCGCAGCGAGAGTGGCACCGAGCACGAACACCTAGTACCCCACGGCAAGCGATTCTTGGTTCATACTGGTGACGAAGTTAAGGCCGGTCAAGCATTGGTCGATGGTCCCTTGGTTCCCCATGACATCTTGCGAGTTAGCGGCGAAGAGGCTGTGCAACAGTATCTGACGCACGAGATTCAGCAGGTGTACCGCAGCCAACGTGTGGAAATCAATGACAAACATGTGGAAGTCATCATTGCCCGAATGCTGCGCAAGGTGAAGATTGAAACACCCGGCGATACTTCGCTACTGCCGGGATTGGTCATGGACAAGTTTGAGTTCCGACGAGTTAACAACGAAATCGCCAACTGCATCAAGATTACAGATCCGGGCGATAGCGAATACTCGATCGACAAACTGGTCCCGCGCGATCAGTTCGAGCAAACGAATGCACAGATGGAGGCTTTGGGTGGATCGCCTGCGAAAGGCAAGAAGCCGAAACCAGCGACCGCCAGTACACAGCTGCTGGGAATTACCAAAGCTGCAGTTCAAAGCAGTAGCTTTATCTCGGCAGCCAGCTTCCAGGAAACCACGAAAGTGCTTACCGAAGCTGCTCTTGCCGGTCGCGTCGATAAGCTGGTGGGATTGAAGGAGAACGTGATCCTTGGACATTTGATCCCTGCCGGTACCGGCTTTAGGACGTTCCAAGAGTCTGAGGTTTCTTATCGTAAGGAGGCTCTCGAAGACTTGGTGAACCGCGGCACCGCTGCGATGGAGCAGGATTTCCCATTGCTGCAGCAGAGTCCCGAGTCAGCCATGGAAACCGAAGACAACCAATCTCCAGATTCCAGTTCTGCATTCTAGAAAGATAGACTTTGCCAAGTAACTCGGCTTGCCGTAGTCTTCGCGGCGGCCGAGTCGGCTGAGCTAAGGATCAGTTAAGAAGATTACTTCGGCTATTGCATTTTCGTCGCCCATGCCGTTTCTCAACCTTCCGCAAGCGGGACAGTCGTGAGTAACGCGAAGCGGGGTGGCGAAGAGGGGGGAATTCCATTCTGCATCGACGCATGACGCCCAACCGCCCGACCCTGCCGCAGCGGGAATAGCACAGGAGGATTGAGGCCACCGTGTTGAAAGCATACCGGCTTGCGATCTAGCCTCGCTTCTACTGCCCTTGGTATTGGGAGTTTGGCGCGAAATTGGCACGCATCCAGCGAAATGAGCACGACGCATTTCCACTTGGAAACAGCGGCTGGGCGGTGACGCCAGCAAACTGAATCCTTGGAGAATTCCCCGCAGTAGCGTACAATTTACATGGTAAGCTACTTTTCTGCGGGGCAACTTCATTTAGTCCCGTTGCTAGACTTGTTATTCGCCCGGCCGAATGAATGTGTGGCATCACGCTGTGATGCGCGTCTGGCCAAAGCATCAAAGCCGGAAGCGACCTAAAATACGTCGCGGAATGGTTTGGTCAAAATAGTCCTCAAATACGACACTTCTCGCTAATCGACACCAATTCAACTTACTCTCCCTTGGAGAGTCGCGAGCGGGCACACGCGAAGCGGGTCGGCGAGCGGAGAGGGGAATCTCCCTCCCCGTCGCTGGGGCTCC
>JAGQPR010000281.1 GCA_020426625.1 Planctomycetales bacterium | reverse complement strand
AACCGCGTGCTAGCGCACAGCGGCTAATTTTGCGGAAGGATTATGTGGAACTGAATTTCCAATTCTTGACACTAGCGTGCGGTTCCGTCAAGAACCGCGTGCTACTGCCAATTCTTGGCACTTGCCGCACGATATCTAGCCGCAGGCCAAGCGTCCCCCATGATTTGGTTCTTGGACGGCATGAAGTTTTTGGAGTTCTGCAAGCCACAGAGCGCCGCAAGGTCGCAGATTCTTGTATCATCGAATATTAGTGATCTGACTTGGCACCCTCTTCCGCAATCAAAGTTTGAAACACAAGCGAGTTACCATGATCGATCGACGGCAATTTGCCTTATTGACTACTGGGGCCGTGGGAAACACGCTGTTTCGCCTGGATCGATGTGCCATCGCTGAAGAGCGCAGCTTGGCTGAGAAACGTTTAGTTAGGTTGGGGCTGAATGCACTAGCTCGAGCTCCGGAAATGAGTTATTTCGCCGACGGCCACCGTGGCGCGGCAATGATTTCCGCACACCTCATGTGCATCGATAATCAGTTCGATGATGCAGCGGCCAGTCGCATCGTCGAACTGTTCGATCTCAACTGGGCGCCTTCCAAGCTTTGTCAACCGTTTCCCGCCAGCGACCCCATCGAGAATGCTGCCGAACGTGTGGGACGCACCTTAGCAGAAGGAAAAGGCGTATTGCGTGAGGTTGGACACGATGCGATTTTTGCCATGCATGCCATCAAGGGGTTTCAGATGCTGCCGGAGACCGCGACGGAACAACGAGTCGAAGGAGTCTGCAACTTGATACGCGCTATCAAACCATGGCGCGACATTGCACCTGAGGATGACGTCCAGCCACCGCCCTTCGAGGATTCTGTCGCGGCATCCAGGTACATCTTGCGCGAGGCTAGCGATGCCATCGACCGATTTCAAGGATTTGGACAAGGCTTTGCAGGTCACATGCTTACATTCGGACAATCTTTGGTCGAGCTGGCATCTATGGGACTAGTAGAATGGGCCGAGAGTTGTCGCACGGCTTTTCGCAAATATGTCACTGTGACACGCCTGGGGCCGCAGCCCGACGACCGCAAGATAGCCGATCACGCGTTCAGCGAGTTGAGACCAGATCAAGTCAAGTATTGGCAACAGCGCGGCGAGAGAACGCTAGGGATCGGCCATGTATTCAAGTATCCTTACGCCTACTATGACTTGTTGGCTTGCGCGCAGGACCCAGCGCTAGAACAGGAATTTGATGCCAAAGCGTGGCAATTGTTCTAGCGCATTACACTCTGATGGAAGGCATGGATATACTTGAGTTTCTGCTGTCACAACCTTTCTCATTCATAGGACGTAAATAAATGCGCTATTTGTCACTTGCTCTATTGGCTATGCTGGTTGGTTGTTCGTCGACCGCAACAACGAATCAAGCGACTACTGAAGCAACCGGTGCAGCGGAGACTGCTAGCACTGAAACTGAATCGGTTAGCACCGAAACTGAGGAGGGCTCGCAGACTGCGTCCGGCGAAGCGAGCCCGATTATCATCGACGTGCGTTCCAAGGCAGAGTGGGATGGCGGACATCTCGAACAAGCAGTCAATATTCCGCATACTTCAATCGCTGACCGAATTGGTGAGCTAACTTCGGACAAGGACGCTCAGATCATCCTTTACTGTGCTGCAGGCGGACGGGCAGGGACTGCAAAAGCCAAGTTGGAAGAGCTCGGATTCACGAATGTCGAGAATGCGGGCGGATACGAGGACGTCAAGCAGCGATTCAAATGAGGACAGCACGCAACGGCTACTTTGTATTAGCTTCCGAGCAGAAGTTTTCCGCATAATTAGCCGCTTGGGCGTTCGCCACCGTTGTTTTAGTATCAGAAAACGTGTGCGTTGGCTTTGCGGAACAGCGCTTTGTTCTTGAGGAGATAAGTGACGTGCGGCAGATTCAGATATTCGCGGTTCTGTTAATCGCCTTTTTGACTCAAGTCATTGTTCTTGCGCAGCCATCTGAGCGAAAGATCAGCTGGGTCAACGCTGAAATCGCCATCCAACCAGGCCTGCAGCACAAAGTCTTGGCCAGCCGCGCGCTAGGTCACGACGTCGGCTACGTGGTTTGGACACCGCCCAGTTATGACGAGCAGAACGAAATTCGTTTTCCGGTGATTTACTTTCTGCACGGTGCGGGAGGAACGGAGGCCTCGGATTCAGTCGGCTTCTCGTCTCGTGTAGCGGCTGCCGTTCGAAACGGGGCATTTCCAGAGACGATCTGTGTGTTTCCCAATGGCGGAATGAGCGGCTATCGCGACTCGGTAGAGTCGATGATTGTCGACGAGCTCATACCGCTGATCGACAAAGACTACCGGACCAAGGCCTTCGCCTCGGCACGCGCCGTTGCCGGGTTTTCGATGGGAGGTGCAGGCTCGGTCCGCTTGGCAATCTTGCACCCGGAACTGTTCTGTGCGGCGGGCAGTTGGGGAGGTGCCCTGTCGCGGCGAGGTTCCGGGGAAGATAGCCCGTTGCTGCCAGCTGCCAAACAAAATGCAGCCACGCTAAAGTCCAATCACTTTGCGCTGCTGACCATCAACGGTGATCAAGATCATCCTGCAGGTTTCGCTCCGCTGAAGAGCGTCCTAGAGACTTTGCAGATCGAACACCAAGTGGTGACCTTGGAGAACACTCAGCACAATCTGGGTCACTACTATGAACGCTCGGGCGATAAGATGTTGGATTTCCTGGCCGATCGTTTCAGAGCTGATGCGGACAATACTTCCACGGAAAAGCCCCAGGATCCACCACCAGGCAGCTCAGGAAATGCTGACAACTCTGCCGGTAGACCAACACCTGTTGATTGCGCTGATTGCTCCCAGACCGGTTTACATTAACGGAGGGCTGAGCGACCAATGGAGCGACCCCATAGGTGAATTCCAAGCCATGGTTGCTGCGGGTCCTGTCTACGAATTGCTCGGCGCTGCGGGCTTGGGGACAGATCGACTTCCGGAGCTGGACCAGCCCATCATTTCCGGGCATTTGGCATTCCATTATCATTCCCAGGGGCATCAAGCAGTTCCGGAGGATTGGCGACTATTTCTCGAATTCGCCACCCGCCACTACGCTCAGCACGCCACCTCAGAGATTGTTAGATCTGCGGATAAATAGCCTTTACTCTTCGAATCGAGCCATGGCGGCGCGGTATTCTGCCTCGTCAATGCGATATTCCAAGTATTGGTAGCTCAAGATGTACCGCTGGATGCGCTTGAGGTCTCGCTCTTGTTGCTTGGAGCGGTAAAGCACTCGGTGGAGCGCAGTGTTATCTCTAAGGTCAGACAGCTTGACTTGCCGAGCGATGGAATTGTCCCGGAGGGCCACAACATAGTCGGCATAGCTTATGCCCTTACGATGAGTGACCAAGTCGAGCGCTTGTACTACTGCTTGGCTAAATCCTAGAGCCTCCAATTGATTCAGCGTGACGGGAGTGTCCTCCACCAAATCGTGCATCAATGCAACTAGCTGGGCTTCAGTATCACTCACGCCCATCATCACACGCAAGCAATGCATGACGTAGGGAACTCCGTCCTTGTCCGTTACTCCGCGGAAGTACTTAGAAACTAGCGCCAATGCGTCATCAATATTTGCAGTGCCCATGGTTCCTTTCACAGTTGCAGGTGGTCGTTATGTGTGACCTCTTTTAGAACTTTCAGCTGTCAAGTACGGGCATTTTGGCAATGAAACTGCCCGCGTTCTGTGCTGTAAGTGCGAGGCGATAGAATTGAACCCGTTTACTTGGTTGCCTTGAGTTCGGCAATAGTGGCGGCGAGCTTGGCTTGTGCAGCCGCGTCTTCTGGTAGAGCGGTATCGTGAAACGCTGGTAGCAATTTGTCCCAAACAATGTTCATGGATTTCTGCATGTCGCCGGTATTCGCTGTGATCGCCACTACCGCGTCTTGCTCAGGCATTACGATACAGAATTGGCCGTCCTTGCCATCACCACGGTAGGCGCCATGACGACACCTCCAAAACTGAAAGCCGTAGCCCTGGTCCCAATCGCGAGCCGGATCACTGCCGTTGGAGACTTGTTTGGAGGTCGCTTGGATTACCCACGACTCTGGTAGGATTTGCTGTCCATTCCAAACGCCCTTTTGTAGATAGAGTTGACCGAACTTGGCAATGTCTTCGGTGCGCAGGAACAATCCATAGCCTCCAAGAGAAACTCCTTCCGGGCTTTCATCCCAGCGAGGGTCCTCAATTCCTAGCGGCTGGAATAAGCGAGGCTTCAGGTAATCGACGACAGACTGGCCGGTTACCTGCTGAACGATGGCGGACAACATGTACGTAGCAGGCGTATTGTACTGAAAATGCGTGCCGGGTTTGTGAGGTACTTCGTGGGCTAGGAATGCTCGAGTCCACTCGGTTTCATTTCGCAAAGCAACCTCTTGCTGATGTCCAGCAGTCATGGTTAGCAGATCGCGCACGCGCATAGCTTTCAAGTTTGTTGACGGGTCTTCAGGTGCCTTGTCCGGAAAGAATTTCAGAACATGATCGTCCACACTCAACTTTCCTTCGGCTACGGCCAGCCCCACGGCGGTCGATGTAAAGCTCTTGCTCAACGACCACAAGACGTGCGGCTTTTCGGACGATTCGGGCGCCCACCAGGCTTCGGCGATGACGTGTCCATGTCTCACCAGCATAAAGCTGTGCATCGAATTGACATTACTATCGGCGGCTTCAATGTACGCTTGGATACCAGTACTCGCAACGCCTTGCGACTCAGGAGTACTACGCGGCAGTGGCATGGATTGACCCTGGGCATGGTCGGCGTGCCGGGCTAAAAAACACGCGCAAATCACAAAAAGAGATATAACACGAAGGTTCATCGGTTGCGTCCTGAAGAGATTGTCAAGGAATTGATGCGGGGAAGGGCTGGAGTACGCGGAATGGCTCCACTGTGACACGCACCACGGAGTCAAGCTGAACGGAACTGAACGGTGAGGGCGTATTGTTCTGTGTCTTCGAATTTCTGGTCTGGCTCCGGGTTTTCTAGTTCTGCTACGACTCTGAATTCTACCGCGACATGCGGCCTAGTACACTATAGTGGTCAAGCAAATCGGGCGTCAGGCAGTTCCAGCAAGGATAATATGTGGTCTTGTGTGTGGTTCTGTCTTCACGCTTTCCAAGCAGATGGGATACTCTAGTCAACTAGATAGGACACTCTGGCAGAATAACGTGCTATGATCCTGAACACGTCGTTCCACATCGCCCGATTGGAGAAATCTCTTCTTTGTATCCAGGACTCAGCTGTTGCCAGACTCATTGCCAACCAATGTAAAAGCCAGTCGACCGAAGCATTGGTCGACCATGTTTAGCTTGATTCTCGCTGGGGAAATTGTCTTCCTGCCGGCATTTCATTTGGGGCGATATTTCAAGTCGTCAATGTTGACAACCTTCGGCATCGACGAATTTCAACTCGGACAATTGGGGGCTATCTATGGGATGTTAGCCACAGGCTGCTATTTCTTGGGTGGGCCGATCGCGGACCGGTGGGCGCCTCGAAAACTGCTGGGAATCTCCCTCGCGGCTACTGGAATCGCTAGTTTCTACATGGCCACCATTCCCAGTTTTCGTATTATGTGTGCTATCTACGCGTTCTGGGGTGTTTCGACGATTTTGGCTTTTTGGGCGCCTCTGATTCGCGCGACTCGTGAATATGCTGGCGATGATGGGCAGGGCCGCGCTTTCGGAGTTCTAGATGGTGGTCGTGGGCTCGCATCCGCCGTAATCGCCTCAGTGGCCGCGCATGTCTTTGCCGCCATGGTTGGAGGTGATGCAGCCAGTAATCCGCAGGCGGAGCTCATGGCAGTACGGGGGATGGTCGTCGCCTACGGCTGCCTCTGCTTTGCCGCCGCCGCATGCGTTTGGTTCTTCGTACCCGATACCCAGGTGAAGTTGATTGCAACAGATACCGAAACGCCGGTGATAGCGTCACCGCTGCTGAGGAGATTGCTGCTGGTATTGAAGAGCCCAGCCATTTGGTTGCAAGCTGTTGTAATTATCGCGGCTTACAGCGCGTTCAAAATGCTGGACAACTATGGCATTTACGCTGAAGATGCTTACGGCTTATCTCGCTCCGACTCGGCAAAACTGTTGGCCAATGTCAGCTACGTGCGCGTAGGGGCTGCCTTGGCGGCTGGGTGGATTGCTGATCGACTGCTCGGCGTTCGCTTCACCATTCAGTGTTGCTTCTTGCTCTTGCTGCTAGCGTACTCACTGTTTCTAGTAGTTTCGCCCAGTCAAGAACTGGTGTGGTTGTTGACCTGCAATATGATCGTCAGCTGCGTGGGATTCTTTGCGCTTCGCGGGATCTACTTTGCACTCCTGGAAGAATCTGGCATTCCGGCAAATCTCACGGGCACTGCCGTCGGTATCATATCCTTTGTCGGATTCACTCCAGAAATTTTTATGGGACCCTTCACCGGCTGGGTCATCCGCGAAGCCCGCGCAGAAGGCAATGTGCTAGTGGGCTATCAATTCATTTTTGCCGTGCTCATTGGGTTGAGTCTCGCCGGGGCGGTATCCGCCTTTGCCCTGCGATGGTTTTGCCGCGCGCAAGTGAGCAGCGCACGTGACGCCGTGAGTGAATAACGTTTCGTGAATTCGAATAAATCAACATCCTGCTTGCGCGTCACGGCTCACTAGGCCAGGACGTCGGTGATGACTGTGCCGCTCACATCAGTCAAGCGGCGTTGAATGCCGTTATGGTAAAACGTCAAACGTTGGTGATCGATGCCAAGCAGGTGTAGCACAGTGGCATGAAAGTCATGCCAATGCACTGGATTTTCGACGGCACGCATTCCCAGTTCATCGGTTGCACCGTAGGCGAATCCCGATTTTAGACCTGCACCAGCCATCCAAACAGAAAACCCGTACTGATTGTGGTCGCGTCCCTCGCCAACCACGTCGCCCTTGGCTTGAGTGAAAGGAGTTCGCCCGAATTCGCTGGTAAATAGCACGAGAGTATCATCCAGCATTCCGCGTTGTCGCAAATCGCGAAGCAATCCGGCGAGAGGGAGGTCTACACGCAACGCCTCGCGACCATGATTCTGCAGCATATTCTCATGGCCATCCCAGTTGATTCGTGGAGAGCCGAACGCGCCCCCGGAGAATAATTGAACGAATCGGACTCCCGATTCTAACAGGCGACGCGCCAACAAGCAGGACTGTCCAAAGTCTTTAGTCTCCGCGCGGTCGGTACCGTAGAGTGCATGTGTTGCGGCATCCTCGCAGCCCAAGTCGGCCACTTGAGGTACCACACGCTGCATTTTTGCGGCGAGTTCGTAGCTGTGCATACGGGCGGCCAATGGATCATCACCGCGACTCTGAAGATGGCGTTGATTCAGACGATACAGTAGGTCGTGGGAAGCCGACTCGATAGAGGGTGCAATGGGGTGTGCAGGGAAGATGTCATCAATGGGCGTGCCCTGGCTGCGCATCGTGACGCCTTGGTGGCTGGCCGGCAAAAACCCACAAGTCCAATTGATGGATCCTGCTGCCGGTACGCCGCGAGTGTCCGGTATTACTACAAACGCGGGCAATTCGTCGGTTTCGCAGCCAAGTCCGTATGAAGCCCAGGCTCCCAACACGGGAAATCCGTTCAGGCGAAAGCCGGTGTTTTCCTGAAACGTCGCAGGCGTATGGTTGGACGTTTCGGCGAACATCGAGCGAATGATAGTCAGCTCGTCAGCAACCTGCGCTAGATTTGGAAACAAGTCCGAGATCCATAACCCACTCTGACCACGTTGTTTGAATTGCCAGTCGTTTTTTCTTAGTAGGCCGACCTGGCCAAAGAACACATCGGGCTTCTCACCCAACGATTGTCCATGATGCTTTTGCAAGGCAGGTTTATGATCAAAACTGTCGATCTGGCTGACACCACCGCAGGCTACGATCTGGATCACTCGTTTGGCACGCGGAGGAAGGTGTGGTGGTGGATCGCTTGCTTGACTGGCAACAATGTCCGCCTGCACCGTCCGGTCGCGCAGCAACAGTGACAGGCAGGCGGCTGCTCCGATACCCGATTGCGCCCACTGCAAGAAACCACGTCGTGAGCAGCCAGCGGCAGGAAAAGTGTTCATACTTGCTCTTTCGGCATCGTCAATCGACGTACAAGAATTCGTTCGAATTGAATACTACTCGGCATAGTGCGGCCAGGTTTGCAGCTTCCACAAACTGGGCGGTGTCACGCAGCTCGTCGGCGTCGGGCAAACGCCCCAAGACCTCTCGGTAGATGAATCGTATTTGATCGTGAACGCTGTCGGGCGATGCCAGCTTGGCGCGTTCCCCCAAGGCGTCGGCCATTCTCAGAACAAACGAGTTGTTAAGCAAGGAAAGGGCCTGCAAAGGTGTGGTCGTGACGGCCCGATCAGGAGCTTTGACGGACGGATCAGGGCAGTCGAATACATCCAGAAAATTGCTGCGGGCGGAGCGAACCCACGTGCGATAGAGCGCGCGACGTTCAAACGTTTCGCCGACCGCGTCCCGCATTTCGTAGAACTGAGAGTTGTGAACAAAAGTTGTAAAATCATAGTATCCTGGACCACCCAGCGAGCAATCCAGTCTCTCTGCGAACTGCAAAAGGGCATCCCGCAACGTCTCTGCATCCAATCGCTGCGGGCTCTTTCGCCACAACAGCCGATTGCCGTAGTCGATTTGCGAAGCATGTAATTCGAATTGGGAAGATTGCTGGTAAGTTGCCGAGTTCATGATGCACCGGTGCAAATGTTTGAGGCTCCAGTTATTGCGAATCAATTCTGCGGCCAGCCAATCCAGCAGCTGTGGGTGTGATGGTCGTCCGCCGTTGAATCCGAAGTCGTTGGGGGTTTCTACCAGGCCTACGCCAAAATGGTAGTGCCAGAGACGATTGGCGATCACACGGGCGAAAAGAGCGTTATTCTGATCCGTTATCCAGTGAGCCAGTCGCGTCCTGCGGTCGCCGTCACTCGCATTCTCTGGCAAGTTAAACTCGGCAGCGACTCCATGGATTGAAGCAATTCCACCTGGTTGCACTTGTTCACCGGGCGTTGCGGGGTCGCCCCGCAGTAGCACATTCACCACGTGCGGAGCTTCGGGCAACACGGCGTATACTTGATCGTCGACCAACCTGCGCTGATGCTCGACCAACTGATCCAACTCGAAACGCAACTGTTCCCGCACAATCCGTGATCCTTCGTCCAGCCAATCGACGATTTCAGACTCACTGACATGCTCAAATTGCTCGCCTGCCGACGCGGCAACTTCGGCGGCGGAAAGTGCGCGGTCGTACAACTGGACTTGGGCGATCTCGCAACGCAACATGCGGTCCGAGGAGCTTGGCGAGTGTCTCAGACCGAACAAGAGTCGCGATTGACCGGCCTGGAAACGAGCCAGACTGGAGCTCACATAAGGCGTTCCATAGGGTTTCCCATCGCGATAAGCGGCGATCAGCCCATCTTCATTGTAGGTGATTGCCAGATGAACAAATCGCGATTGAGCGTCTCGTTCTTCAGGTCCGCCAAACGACTGGGTTCGCGAGAAATAATCGCTACCAGCCATCCAGCGTTTGGCTTCCTGTTCAGCGTAAACGATGCCATCAAAAACAACGCCGTCTGCAGATTCAATGCTGACCACGCTGCCACCAGCCTGATCAGCCGCATCCAATTTAACCCAGGCTTCCAATGTCTTCGCACCGATATCGCAGGTCAGCGGTTCGGTGACCGCATATCCCTGGCCATTCAAGCGGAGACGACCGCCTTGTACAACTGCCTTTTCACGCAGCTGCGCGTGCAATTTGCCAATCGTATCGTGACTGTCCTGCTCAAAGTCCCAGCGGGCGATCGGCTCTGGTTTCTTGATCGTAACCGAATTGAGGGAAAGACGCCTGCGGTCGGCGAGAATCTGCTGTTTGGCCGCTTCCTCGATCTCAGCCAGGCGTTGTCCTAATTCCAGTGCGCGAGCTTGGTATTTGGTTTGCAATTCTTTCAACTGGATTTCTTGCGGCGCCTGTGGCAGACTTGGTTCTCCGTGATGCACGCCTGCCAGAGCTGCCGCAATTTGATAATACTCCCTTTGTAAAATAGGGTCGAATTTGTGATCGTGACAACGTGCGCAATTGGCTGTCAATCCTAAGAAACTTTGCGCTACAGTTCCAACTAGGTCTTCGAGTTCGTCCTGCCGTACAACCTCGCGCATGGCGGCGCTCTGTTGGTTTTTCCCAACTTCATCGTACGGTGCGGCAACCAAGAAGCCAGTTGCAATCAGAGCTGACGCATCGCCTGGATACAGGACGTCGCCAGCAAGCTGTTTTCTGGCAAACTGATCATAAGGCATATCGCTGTTGAGAGCATCCACGACCCAATCGCGGAAACGCCAGGAGTTTGTTCGTAGCTTGTCGCGCTCAAATCCTTGGCTCTCACCGAAACGAGCTATGTCCAGCCAGTGTCGCGCCCAGCGTTGCCCATACTCTTTTTGTGACAAGAGTTGATCGACTAATCGGGGGAAAGCATCGGAGCCAGCATCGGCAGCAAATGCATCTATTTGTTCCGGCGTGGGTGGCAAGCCATGGAGGCCGACATAGGCCCGTCGCAGCAGGACCTTGGGCTCGGCAGGTGGCGAACGTCGCAGCCCGGCAGCAGACAGGCGTTGGTCGACGAAGTGGTCGATTGGATGCTCAGCTTCCCTGTCCGGCAAGTAACGCAGGGAAGACGTGGCTAGCGGCTGTAGTGCCCACCAATCGTAGCCTGCTCGCGAATCGGAAGAGAGCGCCAGGTGGTTGAGCGGCTCGTCAGGCCAGTCAGCGCCGTTGCTCAGCCAATCCTTCAGCGCCTGGAGGTCTTGCGGTGACAGCTCAGCTTCAGGTGGCATTTCAC
>JAGQPR010000280.1 GCA_020426625.1 Planctomycetales bacterium | reverse complement strand
TCGGCAAATCTTCTGGCCCGGCTACCGCCCCCGCCGAATTCTACCCCGCAGGGCGTCCGGTTCAACGAAAACCGGGGCATACCCTTCGGCAGATCGCAAGTCCGGTAACTTATGGTTTTTGCGAGGCCTCAGCAGGAAGGGCTGGAAAGTACAGCGAGTGTTTCTGTGTCCGCATTTCTATTGGCGGTTTACGTGAAAGCTGCCGCGCACGCCATTGGGGCTCAATTGATAGTTGAGAAAAGTACGACTGCTGTGTCCAAAAATAAATTGCTATCGCATTTCCCTTGGTCCCTAAACGTGCCTTTCTGGCCTGCGACGCACTTATTGGCGCAAGGCTTTTCTTTCAAGCTCAGTAAGCGGCTTGTTGGACGAGCTCGAGCCAATAGTTATTCTACTTGGAGTGCGGTAACTCGATACCGTTTCGGATTTCCTGTTGCAGGTCGGTAACAACTAGAACGAAATGTACTGCGACTCAGTGGTCTCTTGGAAATAAGGGTTGTCAATAGTCACTGGCGTTACCGGTGCCTTGTTGACGACTTCGGCTTCAGCCTGGCTAACTGGGATTTCCACGGCATAAGGGTTTTCAACCACCAATGCGCGTTGCACATGTTGCTGGGGAGCATACGATGGATTGCTCTGCAACTGAGGCCAGGCAGCGTATGGGCTGACACCGTAGGGTCGCGTGTAGCGTTGGCCATAGTAGACCGGTGGGTGGAGCGCGAAATAAGGCGGCGAAGCGAAGTTTCGCACGCCGATATTTCGGAAGCCACCATAACCATACAGATAAGCGGCCCCCAAGCCACCGCAATCGGCGCTAGCATTCGTCGAAGTGGCGAGGAGAAGTAAACACACAGTGAGGCTTGTTCGCAAGTTCATGGCAGTCGATTCTCGGTTAGTGGCAAAAGCTTTGGGAAAACGGACCCTGCTCGTTCCACGCTAATCGAGTGATGACCAACGTCAAGTATCCGGATTGGGCAATTGGTGCCACTGCGGTGCAATTGACCGCAACGTCTGTCCCCACTCTATCGATTGCAATGATTTTAATGACGAGGCTGCGTTGTCTATCTCTACAAGTGCCTTGAAGAATCAAGCCAGCGAGTTGGGTTTCGTGCTCTGTGGCGTCACCGCATGTGCCGAACCTGGTAGGCTGCAGCAGTTTCACGCCTGGATCGATGCAGGCTTCGCTGGACAAATGCATTATTTGAGCGATCGCCGCGCCGCCTATGCGGACCCCAATTCCATTCTCAACGGCTGTCGCAGTATTGTCATGTTGGCCTTACCGTATGGCGCCAGCGATTCAGGTGGCAGTCAGCAGGTCAGCGACAATCCTCGAACGCAAGTCCTAAACCAGCCCTGTTCGCAAACGGTTCGCGTTGCCACCTATGCGACTGGACAGCTTGACTATCATGACGTGATTCATGGCAAGCTGAAGCAGTTAAAAAGTTGGCTCGAAGCAAGACATCCTACCGCCAAGGTACGAGGAATTGTCGACACAGCTCCATTGCTCGAGCGTGAATTCGGCGAGCTTGCGGGGTTGGGCTGGGTTGGCAAGAACACGCTCTTATTGAATCGCCGCTGGGGCAGCTACTTTTTTCTAGCGGCGCTGCTCACAGATTTACCTTTGGACTTGGATCCACCGACCGAAAAGGGATATTGCGGTACCTGCACTGCCTGCCTGCAAGCCTGCCCAACGCAAGCTTTCCCACGGCCATTTGTTTTAGATGCAACAAGATGTATAAGCTATTTAACGATTGAACACCGTGACCACATTGCGTCTGAACTGGCATCCGGTTTGGGAGATTGGTTGTTTGGCTGCGATGTGTGCCAAGAAGTTTGCCCTTGGAATCGAAAGACACCTCAGGTGGCAGAAGCTGCCCTGGCGGGCCAGGAAGAGTTGCAAAGAATGGATCCAAGACTCATATTGCGCATGACCGACGATGAATTCCGCCAAAGATTTCGCAAGACACCTTTATGGCGTTCGCGGCGGCGGGGGATCGTCCGCAATGCGCTCCTGTGCATCGGCAACCAGCGGATGGATGCAGCGTTGGATGACGTTATTCCATTGCTACGTGACACCGAACCGCTGATTCGGGCGGCATCAGCTTGGGCAATGGGCCGGTTACAAGGGGATGGCTGGCGAAACGCAATTGAACAAGCCCTAGCGACAGAACTTGATTCCGCCGTTCAAGCTGCCATGGCGCGAGCACTCTCGTCTTAACCCGGCGGCGGCCAACGACATGGACCAGCTGGCGGATTTCCCACCCCTTCCAAGATGGCAGGTAGCGTCGCTCAGCTACCCTTAGCTTTGCTCCAGTCTTTCCGTTGGCGGCTGCTGGGAATTCCTAGTTTCTTGCGGTACTTGGTAATCGTCCGCCGGGCAACCGTCAGACCAATCTTGGACAATTCTTTGACCAAATCATCGTCACTGTGCGGCTTGAGTTTGTCTTCCTTGTCGATCAGTTCCGTCAGTTTAAGGCGAATGGTTTCCCAAGCGATGTCGTCCCCGTCTTCGCTTCGCGTACCGTGGACGAAAAATCGCTTGAGCGGAAAAATACCTCGAGGCGTTTGAATCCATTTGTCATCCACCGCTCGGCTGATCGTCGTCACATGCACGCCCACCACATCAGCGATTTGCTGCATCTTCAGCGGTTCGATGAATTCCGGCCCGTCATCCAAGAATCGCTTCTGGTAGTCGACGATAGCCTGAGCGACTTTCTGCACCGTATTGCGACGTTGCTGGATCGCTTCGACAAGCCAGTTCGCCGACTCAATCTTTCGCTTGATGAATTCACGCTCTTCCTGAGTTGCATTGGGGTTAGACAGCCGCTGGCGGTAGTATTCGCTGATCCGTAGTGACGGAATCCGGTCGTCTTCCAACCGAACGACATAGCGGCCATTGTCGTCTGGCTCGATGGCCACGTCCGGACTAACCATGGGGACATGCGTTTCCAGAAACGCCGCGCCTGGCTTCGGATTCAAGCGGTGGAATTCCTGACGAACCTCCTGAATTTCGTCAATGGTCAGGCCCGTTTTCTTCTCGATGAGCGGCAAGCGGTTCTCGGCCAAATCTTCCAGGTGATTTTCGATAATCACCTTCAGCTCTTCGTAGTGTTCGAAATCAGCATTCAGCTGCAGCAACAAGCACTCGGTCAGTGTCCGGGCTGCAATTCCCGGTGGATCCAGCGACTGGACCAATGCCAATGCCTCTTCTGCTTTGGCAAAATCCGCTTCCGAATGTTCGCTGGGCAAAATATCGCGCAAGCTCGTCTTGAAGTACCCCCCATTGCGAGCATCAAGTGTCGAGATGATCCGCTCGGCGATCAGCTCAACCTCGGAATCGATTTCCAGCTCAGCCAATTGGTGCATCAAGTAATCATTGAGCGATTCGGGGCGCTCCAGTGCATTGGCCATCAAGTCGTGCTGGCGGTCTTGAGCTTCCTGGGCGCGGTTGGCAGAAGTCCGGAAGTCATCGAAACTCTCCGGCATTTCAGCATCCATGTTGTCCAGGCGTTCAAAGTCCTCGGTATTCGACTGGTTATCTTTGACCACCAATTCTTGTTCATCCTCGGTTGGACGATTGGGGTCCACCTTTTCCGCTTCCTGGTTCGGTTCGTCTTCCTCCATGATCTCGAGCATCGGATTCTCATTCAGCTCTTGCTCAACGCGTTCTTGCAGCGCCAATACAGGCAACTGAAGAATCTCCATCGACTGGATCATCCTGGGCGAGAGCTTCTGAGTTTGAAGCTGCCGAGCTTCCATTCCAAATGAGAGTCGCATATGCGCTGACCTTAGGCAAAAACCTGGGTTCTAGTCTTCGTAAACTGCAAACGGCCTTTGAGTTTCGTCTGCCCAATCATCAATCTTCGCAATTTTATCACTCACCTTCAAACGCGGTGCGAAAAAGGCACGGAAAGTGCTATAAATTCCGAGATTGGCCGGGACAAGCATCACACTCGCAAATGGGTAGAACGAACCGCAACTGGGCAGACTCACCAAACGCCCTAGAATCGCGCTTGCTAATGCAATCTCCCTAAAGAAGGTAGCATTTTCGCAGTTCCGTGAATTCCTTCACTAGTCCTTTGGGCTTTTCCTGGTGGCTCATGAGGCCGTCAGCGGTGGGAACACCCCGCAATTCACTCCAAATGACTCCGTGAACGGCGGGCTTGGACATCAGAATCCGTACGATCGACATTGGATTGACTAAGCCGGAACTTGAAATGGGCGACTGCCAACTGGATGCGGGGGGCTCAGACAACGCGGTGCTCGGCGCGTTCAAAATGACCATGAGTGGTAAACCAAGCATGGCCCATCGATCGATCAACCTGCTGATCTCAAGCAAGTCGCGGGGAAAGGACTGGCCTGCCTCTAGACCGAATCGCAAGTCCAAAGCCAAGCCGCTCAATCCCAATTCCGCGCGAATGAGCGCATCTGCGAAGTGCAGCGGGGAAATTCCATTCTCGTCGAACCGTAAATACTCGCTCCACGGTTGGTCGATGGTTAGCAGCACCGGCGCCCGTTGATCAGCGCTGCGCACGGTTTCGATCATTCCAACTGCGAGACGCAAAACCTCCTCGTCAGACCATTGGATGTCTCCGGGTGTGTTCAGGCCTGCAGCCACGTTCCAAATGTGGGCTCGGCCCTGAAAGCGTTCGACACACTCTCGAGCATGTCGACAGGCGGCTTCCCGAACACTCTCGAAACCTTCCCCTAGCAGGACCATCCAGCGCGGCAAGCGCCCCTTGCCAAAATGCACCAAAGGTCCCACGCAAACTTTCTTGTTGTGCCGAATCCCCCAATCTGCCTGAGCCTCAAAAGTGGAAAAATCCAACGCACCTGAGGCAGTTTCCACAGCTCCCAGATCAGCGGCGATGTTGACCAGATTGAATGTCGTGTCGATCGCACGTCCGAACATCGGCAAACATGTTGGGGAAGGCTCCAATTCTATGCCCAGCAAAGTAGTTAGCCGGCCTTCTAATTGTTTTCGGGCATTGAGAGCCTGCTCGCTGTAAGAATCGCACAGAACCATGCTGGCCTGGAGGGCCATATCAATAGCCATTTGAGCCAGGCGGCGCTGCGCACCCCGGTCGCTTCTGGAAGTCAACGCCCGCAGCAAATACTCGAGCGACTTTTCAGTACGTGGGAAGAAACCGTCCGGAAAACGAAGCCCCATGCGCTGCCAATCGGAGGCTTGTGCCCGCATGCGATTGACAGTTCCGCGCGCTAGTTCCAAACACAATTCGTATGGTTTCGCGGAGATTTTCAAACTTGTAGTGGAAATGCAAACGTTGCCAATAGCGGTTGTTGGCCAGACGATATTGAGCTTGCCTGACTCGTCAATTTCTCTACCAATGCTAAACTGGCCGTTAGATTCTCGATGATGGCACCGCCAAGGAATGCCTTCGATTCCCGTGATGTAAGCGCTATCCCAGATGCGGCGATCGTATTGATCGGTATGGGGAACATTAAATTTCAGGTCACCCATCCAATAGCGGCTTTCGGTGCGTCTGTTGAGGGCGGTCGAGAATTGATACGGGCATTGTAGCCGTCAAGCGGGCGTCACGGTTGAGGCAAGGCCCCTTAGTGGACGATTGATTGTAAGCCTGCCACCGCTCTTCAGAGTGCCTTCCAAGCCAACACTTGCCGTCCAAGCCAACACCATCCAAAGTTCTCGTCGCCCTCCAGCGCATCCCTTGAGGATGTGAAGAAAATTGCCAACAGTTTTTCTCGCGCTAGGCGGAGCGAAACTACCTGATGTGAACGATGCGTTGCGTAAGTCGTTTTACTTCCATTGCCAGCGTGCCAAAAATGAACAACAGCAACCCCCACAGATTTTGACCGGTCGAGCCAATATGACAACCTCCACACCAGTTGTTTCAACAACTTTGGATTATCCACGACGACAAGGCAAAGTCCGCGACGTTTACGACCTGGGAGATCAGCTACTAATTGTGAGCACCGATCGGATTAGCGCGTTTGACTGGGTTTTGCCGAATGGAATTCCGAGCAAAGGTGTCGTCCTCACTCAGCTAAGCCGATTTTGGTTCAATCAACTAAGTGTTGACAACCATATGATTTCGACAGAGTTGCCAACGACAGGCGAATGGGATGACGCCGCCCGCGAGAATCTTGCTGGTCGAATTATGTTTACCAAGAAAGCAGAGGTCATTCCTTTTGAATGCGTGGTCCGTGGCTACCTGGAAGGGTCAGGTTGGCGCGAATACCAAGACCACGGCCAAGTCTGCGGAATCGCGTTGCCTGGTGGATTGCGGCAATGCGACCGGCTGGCTGAACCGATTTTCACGCCTGCGACCAAAGCCACATCAGGCCATGATATGAACGTGAGCTTCGAATTTATGGTGAACGCTCTCGGTGCCGACGTGGCTAACCAAATGCGAGACCTAAGTCTACAGGTATACAATCAGGGAAGCCTATTGGCATCGGAAAGGGGCATTCTGATCGCTGACACGAAATTCGAGTGGGGCTGGCACGACGGTAAATTGATCCTCATTGATGAAGTGCTCACACCGGACAGCTCACGTTTTTGGCCAGCCAACGATTATCGGCCTGGACAAGCGCAGCCCTCATTTGACAAACAGTTTGTGCGCGAGTGGCTGATGCAGTCTGGCTGGGATCGAAACAGCCCTCCACCGGTGCTCCCTGATGACGTAGTCCAGCAGACAAGCGATAAGTACCTGAAGGCATTTGAGATGCTCACCGGACACGCGTTGACCAGCGGTGGCTGACCTACGTATCAAGCGGATTCTGCCTTTTCCGTTTCGGAGTTGGACGGGGATTCTGTTTGCAGCTCAGGTATTCTGCGGAAGGCACTGCGGCAAATGAGCAATGCAATTACCAACAACACCGAGCCGATAAAAAAGGGCGCTCCCGGCAGGTAGGGAACGTTAAGTTGCTGGCCGAAGAAATCTAGCTTGGCGTTTTTCTTGGTGAAAAAACTAAACACTCCGGCAACAAATACCAGCGGGGCGATCACGTTTGTCAAACTCATCAGCGAAGTCAATGCACCTTGCACGTTCCCCTGTTCGTTGCTCTTAACGCTGCCAGCAACAATGCTTTGAATGGCCGGTCCAGTTAACCCACCGAGACTGCCGAAAACGATGATGCAAGGTATCATCCAGTCCTCTGACGCCAATCCGTAGCCCAAGAATGCGATTGACGATATCGCCAACCCCACCAGCACCGCACCTCTCTCGCCCAGCCGCTTGATCGCGGGCCGAATGAGGCCCCCTTGCACCACCACAGCCATCAGCCCGACCAAGCCCAGTGCACGACCATTGGCTGCAGTATCCCATCCATATCGCTCGCCGGTGTAGAGTACCCAAACATTTTCAAGACCTCGTTGGGCAAGCGACATACAAGCAAAAGCAGCGGCGACCCCCCAAACGATCGGATAAGCCCTGAGCGTCCGTAGCGTACCAATCGGATTGGCCCGAGCCAAGCTAAATGAATTCCGCTCAGATGCTGGGAGCGATTCGGGCAGGATGAAGAATCCATACATCCAGTTGACGATTGCAAGTCCAGCAGACACGAAAAAAGGAAGTCGCAGACTATAGTCGCCAAGAATGCCACCGAGGGTAGGGCCGCAGATGAAGCCCAAGCCGAACATGATGCCCACCAATCCATAGTTTCTAGCCCGAGTCTCAGGCGTAGAGACGTCCGCGATGTAGGCGTTTGCGGTTGTAATGCTGGCTCCAAAGATGCCTGCAAAAATGCGACCAATGAAAAGCCACGCCAGATTGGGTGCCAGCCCTGTGATGATGAAATCAACAGCCAGCCCAAATAGTGATGCCAAGATAACCGGGCGACGCCCAAATCGGTCTGACAACGCCCCGACAATGGGCGCGAAGACAAACTGCATAAGCGAATACGTCGTCGCAATGATGCCATAGTACCAGCTGGCGAGCGTCGTGCTATCACCAGTGAATTCTTTGATCAGATTGGGCAAGACCGGAATGATGATTCCAATCCCCAAGATATCAATAAACAGGGTCAGCAGGATGAATGGAATCGCTGCTTGTCTTCGGCGTGCGGAAGCGGGCTCGTTAGATCGATCTTGGTTCAACTTACTAACCAGCCGGTTTTTGAAACGTTCATTGGCGCTTGCATCGCCGTCAAGCACGCCTTCACAATCCAGTCATTCACTCTCTAGCGGTTCGCCGAGATGGACTCCGCCTGAGAACGGATCTACACCTGTTTAGTTTCCCGCACCAATTTCTTGCTCTCAAGCAAAACGATAGATTTCAAGAGGCAGAAACGATCGCCTGCTGTATCGCTTTGCCCATGTCGGCTGGCGAGGGTGCAACGGTGATACCGGCCGCTTCCAGGGCAGCCTGTTTCTCGCTGGCAGTCCCCTTTCCACCGGAGATAATGGCACCGGCATGCCCCATTCGTTTGCCAGGCGGTGCAGTTGCACCTGCGATAAATGCCGCAACCGGCTTGGTAACATGTTCGCGAACAAATTCCGCCGCAAGTTCTTCCGCATTACCACCGATTTCGCCGATCATCAATATCGCTTCGGTTTGATCATCGGCCTGGTACAGTTTAAGCAAGTCGATGTACGACGTGCCCACAATTGGATCACCGCCGAGTCCGACACACGTTGACTGCCCCAATCCCAAATTGCTGGTTTGCCAGACGGCTTCGTAAGTCAGCGTTCCGCTGCGGCTGATGATGCCAATCTTCCCCGGATTGTGGATGTAGCCGGGCATGATGCCAATCTTGCATTCGCCAGGAGTTATCAATCCCGGGCAATTCGGGCCGATCAGTACGGAATCGCTAGAACGAACTCGTCGATACACTTCCACCATATCCAAGACAGGTACGCCTTCGGTAATGGCAGCTATAACTTTGATGCCTGCATCAACCGCTTCCAGTATGGCATCTGCCGCGAAGGGGGGCGGCACGAATATCATGGTCGCGTTGGCCCCCGTTTGGGCGACGGCCTCTTCCACCGTGTCGAAAACCGGCAAGCCAGCGGCTGTCTGCCCACCCTTGCCAGGCGTGACTCCGCCGACCATTTTCGTGCCATATTCGGCGCAGCCAATTGTGTGGAACATTCCCGCGCTACCGGTGATCCCTTGGCAAATAACGCGTGTATCTTGATTGATCAGGATGCTCATGGAATTCGTTCGCGATTGTAGTTAGGAAGAAGTGGGTGCGGTCCGGCAATGGCTAAGCGTTTTGCGCTGCTTGGACAACTTTCTTGGCGGCGTCGGTCAGGTCATCGGCGGTGATCATGGCCAGTCCGCTTTCAGCCAGCATCTTCTTGCCCTCTTCGACTTCTGTGCCCTCGAGCCGTACAACTAACGGGATCGAAATGCCAATTTGTTTCGACGCCTCGATAATCGCGGTGGCGATTGTCGTACAGCGTGCAATGCCACCAAAAATATTGACCAACACTGCTTTTACATTGGGATCGGACAGAATTATGTTGAACGCTTCGACTACTTGTTCCGTAGTGGCACCTCCGCCAACATCGAGAAAGTTGGCTGGCTCGCCGCCGTGGTACTTGATGATATCCATCGTCGACATTGCCAATCCCGCACCGTTGACAAGACAACCGATAGTGCCCTCCAACTTGACATACGAAAGACCCGCGTTTCCTGCGCGCACCTCCGCAGGTTCTTCCTCGGTCAGATCCCTCAATTCTTTCAGGGCCGGATGACGGAAAAGCGCGTTGTCGTCAAAAGTGATCTTGGCGTCAAGCGCGACCATTTCACCCGATCCGGTAATGACCAGCGGATTGATCTCAGCCATCGAGCAATCAAGATCGACGTACAGCTGACAAAGACGCTTCATAAAGACGTCGGCTGCCCTTGATGCGGTGCCAGAAATACCAAGCTTTTTGCACAACTTGCGAACTTGAAAACTCTGCAGCCCCATAGCGGGATGAAAATGCTCACGAAATATTTTTTCGGGCGTCTCGGCAGCAACGCTTTCGATTTCGACGCCACCTTCGCTGCTAACCATCAGCACCGGCAAAGCTGCGCCGCGATCCAGAACGATCCCCAAGTACAGCTCCCGAGCGATATCGCAGCCAGCCTCTACAAAGACTTGATTGACCTCGGCTCCTTCTGGGCCGGTCTGAACGGTTACCAACCGTTTTCCGAGCAGATTCTTGGCTACTTCAGCGGCTTCGTCGGCCGATTTGACCAACTGAACTCCCCGCTGGCTGGGATTGTCAATGATCGTCCCTTTGCCACGTCCCCCGGCATGAATCTGCGCTTTAACGACAGCTACCGGAACATTCAATGCTTTGAAGGCGTCCGCTGCCTCATTGGCAGTGCGGGCCACGCGACTGTCCAACACGGGTACGCCCGCCTCGCGAAATAGCTGCTTGCCTTGGTACTCGTGTATTTTCATGGAGCCGGTCCAGTCGGGGAATCTCGCACTTGCAATCCAAAGAGGGTCGTGGCTGTTGGGCGCGCGACGGGGGGATTATAGAGAGCAATGGCCGACATAAAAAGTAGCCGTCACTGGCCGCCGCCATGGCGTTTGGCGTAAAGCACTCGGCGGTGAACGAATTTCGCCGCGAATTCCGCTGTTTATCCTACTAGACTCCGGCAGGCACGCAATTCAGTCTTGGCATTGCAGGGTATCGATTCCTAGCCGCTTCATTTTCTTGTAGAGCGTGGTGCGATTGATTCCCAGCTGTTCGGCGGTATTGTTGCGACTGTAGCTATTGGCCCGCAATACATCCAGGATGATCTGGCGTTCGGGTCCCTCCAGGGCTTCTCGCAAAGACTGGCCTGTGCCAATGGATCGAACAGCCTGCCCGCCGATGGATCCAGCTAGCATCGCTGGCGGAAGCATTTCGAGCCCAATCACTGGTTTTTTACTCAACAGCACCGCACGCTGAACAATATTCTCCAATTCGCGGATGTTCCCTGGCCACGAGTAGTTGATCATGGCCTCCAAAGCGTCTGCCGAAAAACCCTC